>CALBZH010000542.1 GCA_937889795.1 uncultured Syntrophobacteraceae bacterium
ACTTTTCGGTTGGCAATTCACCGGATGCCACAACTCGTCACCGCTTCATCAGCGCGAACACACCCCAACCCAGGTATTCATGTGTATTAGCGGCGTAGCGAGCGGGTTCCGAGGACAGTTTGGCTCGAACTTCTCCGGCTAACTCGTCCCCCGGATTGGCTTCAAGCCATCGGCGCATGGTGAGCCATTGGGCTGCCTCGTATCTATCCCATCCGTCCTGGTCAGCCAAAACCATTTCAACGATATCGTAGCCTAGGGGACCGAAAGACGCGATAAGTTCCGGAAGCATGAGAAAGTCGGAGATTGATTTGGCATGACACTCCCTGGCAACCTCTTCCGTCGGCGGTAACTGCCGCCAGTAGGGCTCGCCGATAAGGGTGATCCCTCCGGTGTGCAGGCTCCTCGCCAGAAGCGCAACGGTGCCGGCGACTCCCCCGCCGATCCAGGAAGCACCGACACAGGCTGCCACGCCGACCTTCTCGTCGGACACGTAGCCGGCAGCATCGCCATGGATGAAGTTGACTTTATCGGCGACGCCGAGTTCTTTGGCGCGGAGTTTCGCTTGCTCGGTGAACAACTGGCTCATATCGATACCGGTACCAACGACTCCGTAATCTCGTGCCCAGGTGCACAGCATCTCCCCGGAACCGCTGCCGAGGTCCAGCACCCGTGTCCCTTTTTCCAGGCGCAGCGCCGCACCGAGAGTGGCGAGCTTTTCGGGCGTGAAGGGGTTGTGGATTCGGTGAGCACTTTCGGTGATGTTGAAGATCCGTGGAATATCCATTTCGGGAAACCTCCTTACGTGTGTGAATGGCTTCGGTCTCGGCCTAACCGGAAGATCACCGCTTTCCTGGTTTCCCGGGGTCGCACCTGCCCGGCCCGCCAGATGCTCGTCCACTCAACTGGCTATGGCTCCTTAGATTTCGGAGATCGGGATTTCCCTACCAAGAGACAGACCCAGTCTAACTCAATTTCTGGACCATTTTCCCGGACCCAGGTCACAGACTTCGAAAACTTGAAAAATCTGAGCATTGTATTTACCTTACCATTCAACCACAAAAGAGGACCTCCCCATCCAGGGAGGTCCTCTTGATCATTCAGTTCGATACCGTTTAAACGGTTTCTCTCCATTGCGACCTATCTAACGATCTAGCCGAGGTCCGATCACGCGCAATCCTCGTCCCGTGCTGAGCATGGCCTATATTAAAACATTTACACTTTACCCTCTTCATGCTAACGTATGATTACCCCATTTCATCAATACAGCTTTTCTGCTTGCTACTCTCATAACGCAGGCTTATCGGAAAATCATGAAAAATCCGTTTGGGGAATTGCCTGAGAAAAGAAGGGACGGTGGAGAGAAATGGCAAAAGTTTCGAGAGAAATGGTGGAAAAGGCAGGAGTGAACGTCGATCAACTCCTGACCTTGCTGATCGCCAACGCAGCTGCCGAGTTGACCACGTTCTACTACTACACGGTCCTCAGGGCCAACCTGATCGGCCTGGAGGGAGAGGGAATCAAGGAAATCGCCGAGGCTGCCAGAATCGAGGACCGGAACCACTTTGAAGCCCTTGTGCCTCGGATATACGAACTAGGAGGCAAGCTCCCTGACGACATGAAAGTCTTCCACGACCTTTCAGCTTGCCCGCCGGCCAAACTGCCCGATAATCCGACCGACGTCAAGGCTATCCTGAAAGTCCTCGTGGAAGCGGAGCGTTGTGCCGTCCGGGGTTACAGCCATATCTGCAACATCACGGCTGGGAAAGACCACCGAACCTATGCCCTGGCTCAAGCCATTCTCCATGAGGAAATCGAGCACGAGTCATGGTTCTCCGAATTCCTGGGCGAAGGCCCGTCAGGACACTTCATGCGAAAAGGTGAGACGTCCCCCTTCGTTCGCCCATTCATGCCCTAGCCTTCAAAGAAATTGAGAATCAAAAGACACTCACTCGAAACAAAAAAAAGGACCTCCCTATCCAGGGAGGTCCTTCATCATTTAGTTCGAAGCCGGTCGTTCCGGCTTCTCTCCACTGCGTCTGCGCGTCCTATCGAACGATCCTGCCGAGATCCGATTTCGCGAAAGCCCAGTTCCGTGCGAAGCAGCACCCGTTCCACGAACAGGCCGTTCTTCTGCTCCGCCGCTTCGAAACGGCCTTGCGGCGTGAACCGGAAACCAACTCAAAAGGTGTTATCCTGTCTGAGATTTTATATCTCTATGACTATCAATCAAGGAAGTGAGACCCGTGCCAGAAAAAATGACCTTTGCAGGCAACCCTTTCCCTGAATTCGTTACAGCGCGGCTCAAACTTCGGGAAATCGGGGATGAAGATGCAGCCCGCTTACACGCGATTTGGACCGACCCTCTCGTTACCCGCTACTTGGCCCTGGATCCTTTCACAGAGATACACCAGACACGGGAAATGATTTCGATCCTGAAAACCTTGTATCCTTCAGGCGAAGGCTGCCGTTGGGCTCTTTCAATTCCTGCAAGCCAGGAAGTTATTGGAACCTGCGGCTTTCACAACTGGAAAAAGGAGCATGCCCGGGCAGAAATCGGATACGAAATGGATCCCCGGCATTGGGGGCAAGGATTGATGAGTGAAGCCGTCCTTGCCATACTCGAGTACGGATTCGCCGAAATGGGACTGAACCGCGTCGAAGCCTTCGTGACTGTGGGAAACGGAAAATCACTCTCTTTCCTGGAAAGGAACGGCTTCATCCGCGAGGGGACCCTTCAGCAATACGAATGGGCCCGCGGGCGTTACCAGGACCAATGGATTTGCTCGCTGCTGAAACAGGATTGGGATACCAGGAAACG
>CALBZH010000543.1 GCA_937889795.1 uncultured Syntrophobacteraceae bacterium
CGGAATGACGATCCCATGGGATCGCCGGATGGGCAAGAGCTGGTCTGTTTCTTGTAATCGACGAGAACCCTGTTTTCGCTGAAAGTGTGCAGGGCAGCGCTAACGGCGTTTACGTTTCGAATTGACCAGGCGAGCCGAGAAGGAAATTCCATGTTAGCCATACCCGTCCTTCGCTCACGTGTGGCACCCGTCCTCAACTGGTGCTCAACGGTCCGCATTTACCCGGATGTTGCAGCTGAGCCGCTTCAGGGCCGAGAAATCACGCTTGGTGACGTGAGCGGACCGGAGAGGTTGAGGATCCTCAAGCAGGAAGGGGTTCGGACGATCATTTGCGGCGCACTGACTCGGGATCTCCTGACCTTCGGAGAAGGATTGGGGCTGCACATCATCCATGGTGTTGCGGGGGAAGTGGTGGAAGTGCTACAAGCTTATCGCACCCAGAGCTTGGATCGTCCCTGCTACTGGCTTCCCGGCTGCCGGGGACCTCGCCGGTATCGAAGAGCCTTCTCGGATGGCTGTCCCCAGAGTGGAAGAGCGAAGGCGGGCCAATCCGAAGCCAGACGTTCGGGGACTGCCGTGGCGGCTGCTGGACGTCTTGGCGAGGGTCGAACGGGAGCTGGCGGGAGTGCCGGCCCTGGTCCTGGTGGATTCTGTGTCTGTCCGAACTGTGGAGCGGCGGTGCCCCATGAGCAGGGAATTCCCTGCTCCCAGGTTGTCTGTTCCCGATGCGATCGGCCCATGGTGCGGGGTTGATCGGTTTCCCTTCTGAGAAGATGCGAGAAAGGAGCTGCATGGGAGAATCGATGGAAAACCTCATGGGCTCGATCTACAAGCGCATAGGAAAAGGGGAGAATGAGGCCGCACGTCAGGAAGATAGGCTGATGCCGGCTTTGCGGTCAATCATGAGACCTCTGGAAGGAGCTTCTTGCCATGGAAAAATCACGGGGAGCTGCGGGGAGACGATGGAGGTCTACCTCAAGATCCGGGATGAGCGGGTTGAAGACGCGACCTTCGTCACCGACGGGTGTCAGTTCAGCGTCATTTGCGGCTACCTTGCCACGCACTTCTCCAAGGGAAAGACCGTCGATGAAGCCATCCAGATCGGCGGAGACACCCTTCTCATGATCCTGGGCAGCCTGCCCGAAAGCGAAACCCACTGCGCCTACTTGGCCGCCGAAGCGCTTCACGCCGCCATCCACGACTGGATGCTCAAGGAATAATGTGCTCCATTCCGTGGCGGGATGCAGCCTTCCGAGAAATCACCCCACGCCGCTTTTCGCACGAGAATCCATGGCCGTCTCTTTCATTCGCGGGCGAGAGAACGTATATTTTTGAGGCAGCTGCCCATTGAGCGTTTAAAAAGCCTTCAGCGAGTGAAAGAGAGAACAGGACAGTGGCAAGAGTCAAATCGTCGTCCCTCAAGCAAGAGGGCGCCCAGCCGAAAACGTGTCGGGACCTGTCGCCCGAAACCGAGATCATCTTAAACAGCATTGCGGACGGGGTATTCACGGTGGATCTCGAATGGCGGATCACCTCGTTCAATCTGGCCGCCGAGCGCATCACGGGAGTGGCCGCGTCGGAGGCCATCGGGCGTCCCTGCTGTGAAGTCTTCCGTGCCAATGTGTGCGAAACGACGTGTGTTCTCCGGCACACTCTGGAGACACTGAAGCCCATCATCAACAAGCCCATCGCGATCCTTCGGGCGGACGGTCGGGAGATTCCCATCAGCGTCAGCACCGCCCTTCTCAAAGACGAATCCGGTCAGGTCATAGGGGGTGTGGAGACGTTCCGGGACCTCAGCCTGGTGGAAACGCTGCGGCGGGAGATCGATCGCCAGGTCCGCTTCGGGGATATCATCTCGAGGGCGCCTGCCATGAAGCGGCTGTTCGCGATTCTCCCCGAGGTGGCTCAGAGTGAGAGCACGGTCCTCATCCAGGGAGAGAGCGGAACGGGCAAGGAGCTGTTTTGCCGCGCTATCCACGCCTTGAGCCCGCGGGCCAAGGGGCCGTTTGTGGCCGTCAACTGCGGGGCGCTTCCGGATACCTTGCTGGAATCGGAGCTGTTCGGACACGAAGCCGGAGCCTTTACGGATGCCAAAAAGAGCCGGGCCGGGCGATTTGCCAGGGCGGAGGGCGGAACGCTTTTCCTGGACGAGATCGGGGACATTTCTCCCGCCATGCAGGTGCGCTTGCTGCGTGTGCTCGAGGAGCGTGCCTATGAGCCTTTAGGGTCTTCCAAGACGGTCAAGGCGGATGTGCGAGTCATTGCGGCTTCTAACAAGGATTTGGCCGAGCTGGTCGAGGAGGGTCAGTTCCGCAAGGATCTCTACTATCGCATCAACGTGGTGAAGATGGAATTGCCCCGCCTTGCCGCCCGCAAGGAAGACATCCCGCAGCTGGCGGAGCACTTCATCGAGCGGTTGAATCGACTGAGGGGCAAGGAGATCCTGGGATTGAGCCAGGAGGTGCTCTCCATTTTCATGAGCCACGATTGGCCGGGGAATGTCCGGGAGCTGGAAAACGTTATTGAGTACGCGTTCATCTTGTGCCGCGGGGGACTGATCCAGCCGACCTGCCTCCCGGATTATCTCAAGCGCGAGGTCTGCAAGCTGCCCGACCTGCAGGGACTCACGCTGCGGGACATCGAGAAGCGAGCCATCTGGGAAGCGCTCGAGCGCAACCACTGGCGCAGGATGGCAGATCGGAAGAGCGTCGTGTAGGGAAAGAGTGTAGATCTCGGTG
>CALBZH010000544.1 GCA_937889795.1 uncultured Syntrophobacteraceae bacterium
CGGATGGACACGGATCAAGACGCACGGATGAGCACGGATAGGGGCGGCATGGGTGGGAGCTTCCATGAGCCACCGATGATACTCCGCCACATCCCTTCGGACACCAAGCAGGGCGGTGACAAACGATATCGGGGCTTGTCCGTGCTCATCCGTGCGTCTTGATCCGTGTCCATCCGTGTCTCGGGTTGAGGGTGCCTATACACCGATCGGCCCGCGATGAAAAGATCATTGTATTTCCATGTGGGATCATTCTCCCAGTTCGCTCTCCTCGCCGCGACTGATGTCGGAGCGGTCTGCAAGGTAGCGCTTGGCGGCTTCAATCCCTAGCTGCAGCGCCTTTCGGTTCAGCTCCTCGGTCCCTCGCGGGACCCGGTTCAGCACGGCGGCTTCGAGACTGCCCAAGGACACGATTCCCGTGAGACGCGCCAGAGCCCCCAAGGCGATGATGTTGGCCGCCATTTCCTTGTTGAGCTCCGTTCGCGCCATCTGGGTGAAGGGGATGGCGACGGCTCGACTGGTGGGCAGCTGCTTCACGAAGGTCGAATCCACGACGAGGGCCCCCGTGGGCTTCAGGTCGAAGAAGAACGTGTCGCAGGAGCTTTGATTCATGGCGAGCAGCAGGTCCGGCTTGATGGCCTTGGGGTAGTCGATCTCCTCGTCGCTGATCACGACCTCCGCCTTGCTGGCTCCGCCTCGCGCTTCGGGACCATAGCTCTGAGTCTGACACACGTATTTCCCGTCATGGATCCCTGCCGCTTCGGCCAGGATAATTCCCGCTATGATGAGCCCCTGTCCCCCCGACCCGCTCAAGCGGATTTCATAGCGTCGCGTCATCGTCGATCTCCTTCCCCCTATTTTGCCGCGGCACGGGCCAATTCGCGGATGCGTTTGTATTCCTGCGTGTAGCTCGGGAGATCACGATCCGTCAGGACCCCGATCGAGAACTTACCGGCCATCTCATCCTCTGTCATCGTGCGGGCCTTCTCGACGCGAACGGCATTGTCCTTCTGCCATCGAAGCATTTCGATCGCGCCGCCCTGCTTGTTCTTGCGGCCGAACTGGGTGTGACAGTGGGTGATGGTTTCGACGACCGCGAACCCGCGCTTTCGGATGGCTTTCTCGATCAGCGCATCGAGCATCGTCGCATGGTACACCGTGCCGCGCGCCACAAAGCTGGCGCCGGCCGTGACGGCGAGCTCCGCGATGGAGAATGCGTGCTCGATGTGTCCGTAGAGCGCCGTGGTCGCCCGCGCCCCGTAAGGGGTGGTTGGCGAATACTGACCGCCCGTCATGCCGTAGATGCTGTTGTTCAGGATGATGGCCGTGAGGTTCAGATTACGCCGCGCCGCATGGATGAAATGATTGCCGCCGATGGCCGTGGCGTCCCCGTCCCCCATGATCACGATCACCTGAAGCTTCGGATTGGCCAGCTTCACCCCCGTGGCGAAGGTGAGAGCCCGTCCATGTGTCGTGTGCAACGTGTTGAAATCGACATAGACGGGCAGCCGCCCCGAGCATCCGATCCCCGAAACCAGCACGATGTCGTCCTTTTCGTGGCCGATCCGATCGATCGCGCGGATGAGCGCTCCCAGCACGATTCCGTTGCCGCATCCCGGACACCAGACGTGTGGGAATTTCTTATCGTGTCGCAGGTACTTATGAATGAGCTTGGTGACTTCCGCCATGGTCTTCCTGCCTCTCCCCGCAAAGGACTTGCTTAAGGTTGGAGCTTCACGAGAGCCGTGAGAATCTCTTCCGGCGAGATGAGTCCCCCGTCGATGCGATTGATGGTCTCGACCCGCGTCAGGCCTTGGTTGATCCGTTTAACCTCTCGCGAGACCTGCCCCATGTTCAGCTCGGGCACGAGCACCGCTCGAATGCGCCTCAGATGCGGTGTCAGAATCTGCCTCGGAAACGGCCAAAGCGTGATCAACTGCAGAAGACCCGCCCGAATCCCCCGGGATCGTGCCTCACGCACCGCGCGACGCGCCGATCGAGCCACCGATCCGTAAGCGATCACCGCGATCTCGGCATCCTCCATGCTCTCCTCGTCCACCATCTGGATCTCGTAGAAGTGCTGGTTGATCTTGCGAAACAACCGGTTCAGGAAGGGAACGATCTCGTCCTGACGCTGCGTGGGAAACCCCCTCACGTCATGAACGAGCCCCGTCACATGGTAGCGGTAGCCGTCCCCGAATATGCCCATGGGCGGGACCCCCCGGCTGTTGTTCTCATAGGGGATGTACCACTCGGGGGGCATGTTGGGGCGAATTCGGTCGACGATCTCGATCTCCTCCCGGTAAGGCAGACGGATCAATTCGCGCGTGTGCGCCACCACTTCGTCTGCCAGAAGGATGACGGGAGTCCGATATTTCTCGGAAAGATTGAACGCTTTGACGGTGAGGTCGAAGCAGTCCCGCGTGGTGGAGACGGCCAGCACGATGATCGGGTGATCACCGTGCGTGCCCCAGCGCGCCTGCATGACATCCCCCTGGCTCGGGCAGGTAGGGAGTCCGGTGCTGGGGCCGCCCCGCATGACATCCACGATGACGCACGGCACTTCGGCGATGCAGGCAAAACCGAGGTTTTCCTGCATCAATGAAAAGCCAGGACCACTCGTAGATCGGAAGAGCGTCGTGTAGGGAAAGAGTGTAGATCTCGGTGGTC
>CALBZH010000545.1 GCA_937889795.1 uncultured Syntrophobacteraceae bacterium
CGCGGTTCGCCTGGCTGTGCTTGGCCACGTTGTTGAAGGCCTCCTGAACGATGCGAAAAAGAACGATCTTAAGCGCTTCCGGGACGTCGCTTTCTTCAATGCTGGCGTTCAGCTCCACTTCGATTCCCGCGTAAATCGACTGGAAATCCCTGCAGAACCAGGCAAGGGTTGCAAGGATTCCCAGGTCGTCAAGCATGGCCGGGCGCAGGTTGCGCTGAATGCGCCGCACCTCGTTGACCACTCCTCGAATCAGCGGGACTGCGGTTTCAAGGGGCCGCAGCGTCTCCGGCGGCAAGGCCTCGCGCGCCGACTCGAGGGTTTCCTCAATGCTGAACTTGATGGCGCTGAGGGACTGGCCGATGCTGTCGTGCATCTGCAGGGCGATGCGCTTTCGCTCGGTTTCCTGAGTCACCAGCAGCTGAGCCGAGAGCTCCCTCATGCGGCTTTCCGACACCCGAAGTGCCGTCTCCGCCTGGCGTCTCACTTCTTCGACACCGATGGCCGAAGCAAGGATGCCAAGGATGCCACGGTCCTCCTCCGTGGGAGCAAAATCCTTCCGGTACACGACACAGAGCGTCCCGACACTCTTGTCGCCGAGCTGGACGGCTTTTCCAAGGTAGGTGTGGAAGCCCTGTCGGATCAGACCGGGCTTGCCTGCAACGTAACCTGACGAGGGAAGACGCCTGATGAGAAGGGGCTCCTTGCGCGCCTGTTCGAGCATCTTCGAGCAAATCTGGTCGTCGGGATTCTCGTCCTGGTCACATTCGTAAGGCCAGTGCCATTGACCCCAGGAGCAGAATTTTCCGTGGTCCAGGCGATTGTAATGCGCAGCGTCCGCTCCGAGCATTTCTCCGCACAGCGCGGTCAGGAGGTCGATGTTGGCCACCGGGTCCGGGCCGAAGTTCAGAAAGCATTCATTCATTCTGGCAAACCGTTTCTGAATCCTGCTCAAGCGATCCAGCATGACTTGGGCATAGAGGCCGAGAGCACCCATGAGCCCTACGGCGAGCAACCGCATCTCAAGCTCGTTGAGATCGGGATGGAAGAGGCGCTGCACGAGAGGGCCGAGGTCATAGACATAGGTGTCCATGAAGGACTCCAGTATCCAGTAGACAACGCCGAATACCAGGCCCATCCAACCCATCGTATGGTGCCATCCCCGCTTATCCGAGAAGAGACACATGATCGACTCCTTACCGATGTCGCATCCATACGTCGTTCCCCCGAGAACCGGATGGGGTGTAGACCGTAGGAAACACAATGCTCAAATAGGGTCCATTGCCAATTCCCGATCCTCCTGTTGCCCCTTAGAATAAGGGCGAAAGGGCGAGTATGGAAGAACCAGCAGATTGAGCATGCGTGATGATGAACGCATCCACATAGATGAGGAAAAGCCATGAACAGTCATTTCTGTGTCAGCGCCTGGAAGCTGTCGTTGATCACGGCGACCGTCGTGATCATGGCGACACTCGTTGGAGTCAACGGTGCGTTTGCTACGACGCAGACGAGCAGCAGCAACGGGTGGGAGCCGTCTTTTTCGACATGGCTCTCGGTGGGGAGCGGTTCCGGGACTCCGGCCGTCGCGAGCCCTGTTTCGACGGGCGATGTAGGCCTCTCTGCCCGCAAGGGCAAGAAAGGGGGCGTGAAGTTTGAGCACGGGAGACCGGGCCACACCTCGGTAACAGGCGATGAAGCGTTGTATGTGCGTAAGGGCGGCAAAGGTGGAGTAAAATTCGAGCACGGCAGACCGGGACATGCGTAGTACGGTGCGGCAAGAGGTCTGCACCCGGATCAGAACGGGTGCAATTCACGACCGTTGCTAATTCCCCTTGGCCAAGGTGTCGGGTGTCTGGTTTCGGGTGTCAGCGAAAGAGGCCAGAAGCCGTTCGACTGAAACCTGAACACTGAAACCTGAAACCAACGGTCTCGAATTGTACGCGAACAGAACGATGCTGGATGCCGGATTACGGATGCTGGATAGAACCGGTGCAAGATCGGAGGCATTTTTATCTGGCATCAAGCATCAAGCGTCTGGTATCCCCTCGAGCACGTGCTTCAGGAAGACTTGATGCTCGTGCCTCCGCTTATACTCCGCACGGTTCAGTTCTGGACCGTCGTCATCCCTAACGAATGTGAGGGATCTTTGGATCTCTCTTCGTTCGAGCTGACAGAAAATCCATTTTTCAGCTGTTCGGAGCAATACACAGGGGCCGGGGGGCAGGTGCATTTTCTGCATGCCGATGTTTCAGATGAGCCTTCCGTCCAGGCGATGGCTTTGCAGATTGTCGATCAATTCGGCCGCGTCGATGTGCTGGTCAATAACACGGGGATTGCGCATCCAGTTGCTTCCCTCGCCGTAGAGATTGGTGGAGAATATGACCGATAGCCTTGAACGCTTTTATGAGGACGTGGACGCTGCGGTACGAAAGCTCGTTGCGTCGGGAGCGTGGCGCCTCCACTGCACAGTCGGATGCTTTGGCTGCTGCGTCGACGGTTTGACGGTTTTCGATGTGGAAGCCGACAATATCCAAAACCATTACGCGGAGCTTCTTTCAAGCGGTGCGCCCCATCCGGCAGGCGGCTGTGCATTCCTGGATGAGGAGGGAGCGTGCAGAATCTACGAGCATCGGCCTTACGTGTGCCGAACCCAGGGGCTGCCTCTTCGATGGATTGAGGAGGATCCCGAGGGGGAATGGGTTGAGATGAGGGATATCTGTCCGGAAAACGAGGCCGATTGTGATTTACTGGCGCTTGAGCCCGAAGATTGCTGGCTCATCGGGCCTTTTGAAGAGCGGTTACGGTCCATTCAGATGGTGTTGTACAAGGGCTCACTGGAGCGTCGTTTGCTTCGGCAACTGTTTCTGATGCAATGAAACGTCACCACGAGGACTTGGGCACGTATGATTAGAACGAGTGAAGCGCGGCATGCAGCGAACGGCAGGGTAGGCACATCTCGGAGACCGACCCTCCTCGTACTGACAAGCTCCTTTCCGAGGTGGGAGCATGACCACGTGCCGTCTTTCGTCTTCGAGCTATCCCGGCGGCTGACGGAATCCTTCAGAGTCATTGTGCTGGCACCTCATTGCCAAGGGGCGAAACGACGCGATAAATGGGGCGAAGTGGAAATCCGCCGGTTTGTCTACTGGACCGGCAGTCAGGATCTGTTCACCGGCGCAGCTATTCTGCCAACCCTGCGCAAGAAGCCCTGGCTGTGGCTGGCTGTACCGCTGTTCCTCCTTTCCCAATTCGTCGCGCTCGCATCCATCATGAAGGCGGAGCGCGTCCAGCTGATTCATGCCCACTGGATCCTTCCCCAGGGGCTGCTGGCCGTGCTGTATAAGCTGGTCTTCCACAGTCGTGCGAAGCTTCTCGTTACGTCTCACGGCGGGGACATTTTTGGACTGAAGCCCCTTGCCCGGCTCAAACGATTCGTGCTTGATCGTTGTGAGGGGGTCACGGTCGTAAGCAATGCCATTCGCGAGGCGGTGGTCCGACTGGGCTGTTCGCGGCTTCGCATGGAGGTTCTCCCCATGGGCGTTGACATGGAGCGCTTCCACCCGAAGCACCGCGATGATGCGCTGCGTCGCGAGGTCGCACCGAACGGACCCTTGGTCCTCTTCGTGGGTCGGCTCTCGGAGAAAAAGGGACTGCGATACCTCTTGGATGCCATGCCGCGTGTGGTCCAACGGTTTCCCGAGTTGATACTCTTGGTGGTAGGGGAAGGCGAAGACCGGGAAGCGCTCGAGGCGCACGCGCGGAGTCTGGGGCTATCCGGGGACCGCGTGGTCTTTTATGGTGGCGTCGCCAACGACTTGCTTCCCAAGTTTTACGCGACTGCGGACGTCTTCGTGGGTCCTTCCGTGACCGCGAGCGGGGGCGATGCGGAAGGATTCGGCCTCGTGTTTGTGGAAGCCCTGGCCTGCGCCTGCCCCGTGATTGCCACGGACCTTCCCGCGATCGCTGATATTGTGATCAAGGGAGAAAATGGCCTCATCGTTGAACAGCGAAATGCGGGCGCGATCGCCGAGGCTCTCATTGATCTGCTGGAAGACCGATCGCTTCTGGACCGACTCAAGAGCCGCGCCAGGGAATCCGTGGTCAATCGATACGATTGGAGGGCCGTTGGTGCGAGGTACGGGCGGTTGTTGGGCGAGCTCTGAGTTTCCCTGAATCAGGAGTCTTTACCAGGTTTCAGGATGGTTCGAGCAGCATCGACGCCTTACAAGGTGTTTGGCCGAAATCTTGCTATTACAGCGTTTTTCTATCATCCTTCGCGTCGTGGGGCACGGCCCGATGGCTCCTCGAAGGCATGATGCCCGGAACTTGGCGGGTCGCGAAGCTTCCGGTGACAGTCGTGAGCTCAGTGTTAATGGCCTGGGGGACTGAAGGATGAGTGAGGGGTCAACAACGTATTCGAGGGATCGGGGTGACGGCATTCCTCCCGCGGTATGGCTCCCGGCCATCAGGACCGGAACCGGGACGGATGCGTTCACGGAGACGCTCGCCGATTCGCTGAAACGGCGAGGGCTTCAGGCCGAGATCTCTTGGCTCCCCCATCAGGCCGAGGTTGCGCCATGGGCGGTCCCGGTACCCCAAGCGCCCCAATGGGCCAATATCGCCCACGTGAACACCTGGCTGCCGAAACGGTTCCTCCCTGGAGGACTGCCCATCGTGGCGACACTCCATCATTGTGTCCAGGACGAGGCACTGAGGCCATATAAAAGCTGGGGCCAGAGACTGTATCACAGACTCTGGGTCACCCCGATGGAGCGCAAGGTTTTCGCGAGAGCGGACACCGTTACCGCCGTGAGCTGCTATAGCGCGGAGTGCGTGAAGCGCATTTTCGGCCTGAGCGAGGTGCATGTTGTCTATAATGGCGTGAGCAGCAGTTTCTTCAAGCCCGTTGACCGCACCGAGGCGCATCGACCCTTCCGACTTCTCTTCGTGGGGAGCTGGTCTCGACGGAAGGGGGTGGACTTGCTTCCCGCCATCATGGAGCGTCTGGGCCCCGAATACACTCTTCACTGCACGGGCACGATCAATCGGTCGCTGCTGAAGACGGATCCCCCGGACAACATGCTGGAGCTCGGTCGCATTCCGGATACAAAAGGCATGATCAGTCTCTATGAGCAATCGGATGCCCTTCTGTTTCCGACGAGACTGGAAGGATTCGGCCTTGTGGCCGCCGAGGCACAGGCTTGTGGCATCCCGGTTGTCGCAACTCGATGCTCCTCTCTGCCCGAAGTGGTTGAAGACGGTGTGACCGGGCTGCTGTGCCCCATGGACGATGTCGAGGCTTTCACGGAAGCGATTCGCCGCCTGGCTTCGAGCTCGGAGCTCTGGAGAGCCATGGGCAGGGAGGCCTCCCGACGAATAGCCCGGTGCTTCAATGT
>CALBZH010000546.1 GCA_937889795.1 uncultured Syntrophobacteraceae bacterium
GACCACCGAGATCTACACTCTTTCCCTACACGACGCTCTTCCGATCTCTTTGTCCATGTAGACCTTCCCTGATCGCAAGGCATATGTGCTCGAGCGCGAGCTGCTTGTTGGCATTGAATCGAAGTCGTATGAGCGCTTCTTCCGCTTTTTCATACAGCCCGAAGAGCGTTTCCGGGGGTACCGTGAGCGCCAGACGCAGGATCCTGCTCCCATCCTTTCGGAGAGGAAGGATCAACGGCAAATGCAGACTGGCGCAGACGAAGGCGCACACCAGGAGTTTAATACATTCCAGGTCCTGCTCCAAGTCTTCGGATTTCTTGGCCCACTGAGCGGTGACGGAAAAGAAATCGGTCATCGGGCTGTCGCAAAGCCGCTCCAGCTCGGCCACAATCCCCCCGACGTGCTCAATCCATTCGCCCGTTACAAGCCTTCGGGCTCGCTCCAGACTTCCACCGGCCAAGGCTGACCAATCCCGTGCCTGATCTTCCGAAAGACGTCCTTCCTGCCGCAGGAAGGTCTGAATAACGGGGTCGTCCAAAGGCTGGAAACGAATGTGGCAGCATCTGGAGACGATCGTCGGAAGCAACATTTGTGGCTCGAGAACCGTCAAAACAAACAGGTTCTGAGGCGGAGGCTCCTCCAGAATCTTGAGAAGAGCGTTTGCGGCTTCCTCTTTGAGATGCTGTGCCTCTTCGAGGATCACAACCCTCACCCGTGCCTCGAAGGGTCTGAATCGAGCGCGTTCCTTGATCTCGCGGATCTGGTCGACCTTTATGAACGCTCCCTGGCTCCTGACGATATGGATATCCGGATGTATCCCCCCAGTCGCTTTCTTGCATGGAGCACATACGTCGCAGCAGTCCTCTGCCAGTGGATCTAGACAATTTAAGTACTTGGCAAGCTCCAGGGCCATTTCCCGCTTGCCCGCTCCCGCGATTCCACTGAATAGAAAAGCGTGCGGTACCTGGGATTTCCTGACCATCTGAATCAGGAAACGCTTTGCTCTCTCCTGGCCTGGGATGTGTCGGATCGCCATCGATCTGTGCGTCCTGAGGTTTGGATTCCACGGGTCCAATCCCATGAATCTTGAGGCCACAGCCTACTGGCCGGTTTATTTTCCGCCTCGCTGCCAGAGACTCAACTGAACGCCGGCTTCAGACTCGACGGGAGTACCCTCTTCGATGTTCCCTTGACTGGCTTCTGCGGAGGAGCCTCGGTAGAAGAACCGATCGAACAGCGGCTGGTAAGCGGTCCAGGTTTCGCTCCCCCCCTTCATATCTTGGAGGACACGAGCGAGCGTGCTCATCTTGGCGTCCACGTCGTCCGCGAAATGGAGGACAAAAGCCTCGCGCGTCATAGGAACTTTGGGGGACCCCTTTTCAAGCTCGCCATGATGGCTCAGAATCAGGTGCTCGAGCACGAGGGCTTCCTCGACGGGAAAGTCCTTGATGCCGCGGATTTTCTCTTCCACGATGCGAAGCCCGAGAACCATGTGGCCCAGCAGGCGGCCGGCGTCCGAATAATCGAAATAGACATCGTAAACGTATTCGTCCACTTTGCCCACGTCGTGCAGCAGCGCTCCGACGACGAGGATCTCCGCGTCGAGCTCCTCGTAGTGCTTCGCAATGCGTGTCACCAATCCAGCCACAGAGACAGAATGCTCGAGAAGCCCTCCCAGGTAGGCATGGTGTACGGCTTTGGCTGCGGGCGCGCGCGCGAAACGATCCATCAGGCCTGTATCGCCAAAGATGCCTCGAAGGAGCAATTGAAGGGGCCGTCGTTTGACTGTTCCCACCAGCCGTTTGAGCTTCTGCAGAAGGATCTCCTTCTCGACGGGACAGATGGGCAAAAAGTCCGCGGGATCAATCTCCTTCAGCTCCACGGGGCTGATGGCTTGGATCTGAATCTGCAGCTCATCCCTGTACTTTTCGGTTCTCCCTGAAACCCGCACGTGCCCCTTGCTCGGAAGCATGGCAGAAACCTCTTCTGCCTGCTCCCAGACTCGGCCGGTAATTTCGCCGGTCTTGTCCACGAGCTTGAGACTCAGGAAAGACGACCCGTTTCGCGTGGCTCGGAGCTGCTTCTCCGCCAACAGAAAGAAGGTGTCGATCTGCTGATTGGGCTGGATGTCTGAAATGTAGGTTTTGGCCAAAACGCTCTCACGCCTTCCGAGGGACAACGCTTTAAGACCCCCGCCTGATGCTTTCCCTGGTCGAGGCATGATTTGACTGTCGATGGTACCGGATCATCCTCGTAATCCATTCCTATAGTATAGGAACGGATCCGATGTCAAACCGGCCCAAACGCCTAACGCCTCAGGCTTCTGCGCTATGCATGGGACGCTTGATCCTCCAGCCGTTTTGTGCTGGTATGGGCCAGCTCGTCATGGCGATGCGACGGGATGGCCTATTGGCTTTCTCGGTGTACTGTGGTCCAAACCTTGGTCAGCCACGGCACGATTTGATGATTGTGGGGTGGCGCTGCGGTCGGTTTGGTGCATTTCGGAACCTCGGTTCAAGGAGCTTGACCCGAATGATTGTCATCATTGCTCACTGGTTTATCTCCGCAGCCATGCTCCTCGTGGTTGCCAGGATCGTTCCCGGGATTGATATCGAGGGCTGGGGCTCGGCACTGATCGGCGCGCTCCTCTTGGGTTTGGTCAACGCGTTCATTCGACCTCTCATCGTCTTTTTCACACTGCCGATCACCTTCTTCACACTGGGCTTGTTCCTGCTCATCATCAACGCGCTGATGCTGGCACTGGTCGCAGGCTTGGTCTCGGGGATTCGGATATCGGGCTTTGGGTCCGCGTTTGTGGGCAGCTTGCTGCTTACGTTCCTGAATCTCATTGTCGGGGCTCTCCTGCGGCGATGA
>CALBZH010000547.1 GCA_937889795.1 uncultured Syntrophobacteraceae bacterium
GAATTCTTTCGAGCCTCGTGGTCATGCCGCTGGCGGTGCGGAGCGCGCTGAGACCTGGGGGTCGGCATGACGGGCAGGCTTGAGTCGAGGAGGAACGGATTATGATGAAGAAACCGGTACTGGACTACTTCTTTTCCCCCGAGGCTGTCGCGGTCATCGGGGCAAGTCCCAAGAAGGGCTCCATCGGGTTCACGCTCCTCGACAACTTGCGACGAGACGGATTCACCGGGCCGATCTATCCCATTAATCCCAATCATGAGGAAATCCTCGGTCTCAAGACTTACCCCGCCATCACGGACGTGGGGGCACCCATTGATTTGGCCATCATTGCCGTTCCCATCCTGGGTGTTCCCGGACTCATGAAGGCATGCGGCGAGGCAGGGGTGCGGGGTGCGATCATCATTTCCGCCGGCGGCAAGGAGGTGGGGGAAGAAGGTGACCTGATCGAGGCCGAGATCAGGGCCGAAGCTGCCAAGGCCGGTGTGCGCTACCTGGGTCCGAATTGTATGGGCCTTCTGTGTCCGCCGAACCGTCTGAACGCGAGTTTTGCGGCGCACAGCGCCGAGCCGGGAAGCCTTGCGCTCCTTTCCCAAAGCGGCGCCATCTGCAGCGCGATTCTGGACCTGGCGGCGAGCGAGAAGATCGGGTTTTCTCATTTTGTCAGCATTGGCTCCATGGCGGATTTGGATTTTGCCGACATGATCGACTACCTCGGCAACGATCGGCGCGCTCGAAGCATCATTGTGTACATGGAGAACATGACCCGGCACAGGAAATTCATGAGCGCGGCGCGGTCGGTTTCACGGGTGAAGCCGATCATCGTGGTCAAGTCTGGCCGCAGCGAGGCGGCTGCCCGGGCAGCCGCTTCTCACACGGGGGCGCTTGCGGGGCAGGATGAAGCCTACAACGCGGCCTTCCGGCGGGCCGGGATGATTCGTGTGGATACCATCAGTCAGCTTTTCAGCTGCGCGGAAGCCCTCGGGAAAATGCGTCGTCCGTCGGGAAGCAACCTGGCGATCGTGACGAACGCCGGCGGTCCAGGAGTCATGGCTGTCGATGCCTTCGCCAAATGGCGGGTCGAGCCCGCGACGTTGAGCGCCGAGACGCGCTCCAAGCTCGACGCCTTTCTGCCGCCATTCTGGAGCCATGCAAACCCAATTGACATCCTGGGAGACGCTACTCCGGAGCGGTATGTCCAGGCTGTTCGCGTTTGCTTGGAAGCCCCCGAGCTTTCGGGACTCATTGTCATCCTCTCGCCACAGGCCATGACCGACCCCACGGGAGTGGCCCAGGCCATTGCGGCCGAGATCCAGAGCCGGCCGAAGCCGCTCATGGCCGTGTGGATGGGTGCCAAGGACGTCTCCCAAGGGGTGGCCGTTCTCAATGAGGCCGGCATCACAACGTTCCAGACGCCCGAGGAGGCTGTGGACACCTTCATGCAGATGGTCTCGTATTCCAGGAACTTGGAGCTGCTTCAGGAAACGCCGCCCGGTCTTCCGCGCGACCTGCGGGTGAATACGGAACAGGCACGGACGTTCTTGGAGGAGTGCCTGAGACGCCGAGTCAAAGTTCTTTCTGAAGTCGAATCCAAAGCGGTCCTTTCGGCCTACGGCATTCCGGTCAACTCCACCGTGGTTGCCTCAACGACCACCGCTGCGGTGGAAGCGGCAAGGAGCATCGGGTTCCCGGTCGTCTTAAAGATCTTTTCTCCGGATATAACCCATAAATCCGATGTCGACGGCGTGCGGGTTCATTTGAAGGACGAGGCGGAGGTCGGCGCGGCGTTTGAGGAGATCACGTTCCGGGCGGCAAGCATGAGGCCGGATGCCAGAATCCTCGGGGTCACGGTCCAGAGCCAGGTCCGGAAATCGGAGATCGAGCTGATCATCGGGAGTAAGCGGGATCCCCATTTCGGGCCGTTGATCCTTTTCGGGATGGGAGGAATCCTGACCGAAGTGCTGAAGGACACCGCGGTTGACCTTCCACCGTTGAACCTCCTCCTCGCCCGGCGGCTCATGGAACGCACCCGCGTCTCTCGCCTGCTCAAAGGGTTTCGGAGCATCCCGGGAGCCGACCTGGATCAGGTGGCCGAGCTCCTGGTCCGGGTCTCTCAGTTGGTCACGGATTTCCCCCAGATCAATGAGCTGGACCTCAATCCCGTGGTGATCAGCGAGGGCCGCCCGATCGCGATTGACGGTCGGATCGTGATGGAGCCCACCGAGGTTGCCGCGCCAAGACACCTCATCATCAGTCCCTATCCCAATCAATACGAAAGCCATTGGATGCTCAAGGACGGGACTCCCGTGCTCATTCGTCCCATGAAGCCCGAGGATGAGCCCATGGTGGTCCAGCTGCTCGACAATTGCTCGGATCAGACCCTTTACTTTCGGTACTTCAGGGTGATCAAGACCTGGCCGCACGAAGCATTGATCCGGTTCACTCAAAATGATTACGATCGAGAGATCGGCCTTGCGGCGATCGGTGAGCCGCCCGGTCCTCCAGTGATGATGGGGGTCGGGCGGCTGGTGATGACCCCGGAGCGGGATGCGGCGGAATTTGCCGTCATCGTGGCCGATCCCTGGCAAGGAAAGGGGCTCGGTCCCAAGCTCATTGGAAGGGTTATCGAGATTGCCCGAGAAAACGGGGTGAAGGTACTGGCCGGAGATGTCCTGTCCGAGAATCAGGCTATGTTGGACCTCGTGCGGGGGATGGGATTCACGGTTCAGTCGCCCCAGGAAGGAACGTGCCGGGTGGAGATGCGTCTGTGATCGAAAGCTACGCGGGCAGGTGATATGACCATCAAGGAAACCATCGAAATCGAGGCGCCCCTTTCGATCGTGTGGGAGGTGTTCTCGCGTCTGGAGCAGTGGGAAGAGTGGAGCTCGGTCTGTCGGAGCTGCAGCCTGGTTGAAGGGGATGAGTTTAGACAGGGCGCCTGTTTGTCATTTACCCTACGCCCCTATTCTGTCCCCATCAGAATCACGCCGCGGGTCACCTTGTGCGATCCGGGAAAAGAGGTGATTTGGGAGGGTGAGCGTCTGGGCGTTCGGGCCCGTCACCGGTTCACGTTCGAGGCGACCGGGAATCGGGTTCGCCTTCACAGCGTGGAGGAGTTTGCTGGTGCACTCCTATGGCTGAGCCATCTCCTGTTTGTCCCGAATCGTCTCCACAACCTGTCAAGAAAGCTGCTCCAGGAGATCAAGGCGCGCTCGGAACGGCTTGCCAAGAGCGCGTCTACATGCTCTTCGGGGAATTGACAGAAAGGATGTGCTGAACGGGGGCGGGGGCCGAAGCCCC
>CALBZH010000548.1 GCA_937889795.1 uncultured Syntrophobacteraceae bacterium
CGATGACCGAGGGCATCCAGGAAATTGCCAAATCGGCTCAGTCTCAGGCCAACATGGTTGAAGAAGCCCGCAACATCATCAACGCCATGGGTGAGACAGCCCAGCAGGTCGCAGGACGCGCCACCAAGCAGAACGAGGCCGCCGAGGAGACTGCCAAGGCTGCCGCGCAGATGGCCACTTCGATTCACAACGTTGCCGAGCGTGCAACCCAGGCAGGTCGACAGTCTGAGGCGTCTTACCAGGCTGCGGCAGACGGGCGAAAAGCGGTTGAGCAGGTGGCTCTGGGTATGCAGACCATCGCGGAGAGCTCCGAGCAGATTACGGATATCATTGAGGTTATTTCTGACATTGCCGACCAGACCAACCTGCTCGCCCTGAACGCCGCCATCGAGGCCGCAAGAGCCGGTGAGCACGGTCGAGGCTTCGCGGTTGTTGCCGAGGAAGTTCGGAAGCTCGCAGAGCGAACCGCCGAGTCCACCAAGGAAATCTCGGTTCTCATCAAAAACAGTGGTGAGCGCGTCAAGGAAGGAACCGAGCTGGCCGCTTCGAGCAAAAAGGCCCTCGACAACATCTATGGCGCGGTTGAGATGACCAACAGCCTCATCCGGGAAATCGACTCCGCCACCAAAGAGCAGACCAAAGGCATCCAACAGGTCTCCTCGGCCATGGATCAGCTCCGCAGTCTGTCTCAGGAAATCACGGAAATGACCGGCGAGCAGGGGAAACGTCGTCTGCGTGCCACAAACATGATGGATGAAGTCTTCCAGCTCTCACAGAGCGTTTCCGGCTCGACCCAGGAGCAGGTTCGCAGTGCCGACCAGGTCATGAAGGAAGTTGAGAGCGCCAGCAAGTTCGCCCAGAACATCACCGACATGACCACGCAACAGAAGGAGCGCAGCCAGCTGCTGCAGCAAATCGTCCAGGATATGAGCGACACGGCTCTGAAGAACGCTGCCGGGGCTCAGGAGTCCCAGACGTCCTCGGAGAAGCTGGGCGACGTCATGATCGAATTCGGTACGCTCATCGCTCAGTTCAAGATTGGCAAGGAGGAGTGGACGGCGGAGTCGAAGCACGGGAATGGCAAGCCCGAGAATGGCGGCGCGGAAAAATCCGGGAGGACCGGAGCTTCCGGCAACGGCGGCCATGCGGCAGCATTTCAGGTCAACAAGGACACCACATTTATGGGGGAGACTTCCAAGTCTCGCCTGAACGCATAGCTATGGAAATCAGGGGACTTTACCAACTGGGCGATGAACGGAGGCAGTCACTGCGATGTCGAAACGAATTCTAGTAGTGGATGATTCAGGCCTCATGCGACACAGGATAGTCAAGTGCCTTACGGATGCCGGCCATGAGGTCGTCGGTAAAGCGAAAGATGGCTCTGAAGCCGTCGACCTCTACCGTGCCTTGCGACCCGATGTGGTGACCATGGATGTCACCATGCGGGGCAAGGATGGCATTACAGCGGCCATGGAGATCCTGGACCTGGACGAGGGTGCTTCGATCATCTTTTACACCCTGTTGGACAGTCCCCTGATGACTGCACGGATTCAGAGTGTCCCGGTCAAGAAGCTCGTCAGAAAAGGTGATGAGGTCGATCTGCTTCACACCCTGGCGTCCCTCTCTTGACCGGAAATACGCTTTTGTCCTCATCCCTTTTGCCGGATGTGAACGTTGAACAATAGGAATGCGAGGCTTTCATGGCGTCCGAGGAATTCCTTCAGGAATATGTTGTAGAAGTCAAAGAGCACCTCCATGAATTGGAAAGCTCGTTGCTGGTACTGGAACGTGAGGGGAGAGTTTCGGAAGAAATCAACCAAATGTTCCGGGCGGCTCACAGCATTAAAGGGGCCTCTGCCTACATGGGCTTTGAAGGGCTGGCCAACCTCACGCACGAACTGGAGACCCTCATCAGCCAGCTCCAGAACGATTCCCGTTCCGTATCGTCAAAGGGGATCAACGTCCTCCTCCAGTGCATCGACCATATTTCCGGTGCGTTGGAGCACTTGCAGCGCGGGGGAGAGGAGCCACCACTTCCCGCGTCGCTCATCGATGATTTACACCTCGCTCTGGGACAGGAGACCGCGGGGGTCGATTCTGATGAAAAGGCTTGCGTGGAGTTTGAGTCCGCAGAGCTTCAAGATTCAGACTTTGACTTCGACATTCCGTCTCTCCCGGAGCTGACCGAGCTGACAGTCCAGCCAGCTGCAGAGGCAGAGGAGACGACGGTTTGCATCCCCCAGGCTCAACCGGTGGGAGGGGAAGACGAGGACCAGGAGCTTCTGAGTATCTTCATGGAATCCTTTCAGAAGTTCTTCGGAGAGTTTGCGGCGATTCTGACCGCCTCGTCTGAAAAGGTCCTTCCGGATGCCGATTTCGAGCGGATTCACGACCTCGTCAAACGGCTGATATCCTCGTCTCAGTACATGGATTACCAAGAGGTCGTGTCGCGTCTGACCGAGTGGGAGAACGCGATCAAGCATCATTTCCGAAGCGGCGCCACGGATCGGCAGACCATGCTCGGTCTGCTTGGCGAGTACGGCCATTTGCTGAAAGAAGTCCTGCCGACGCTGGATCTGAATGCCGTGTCCCGGGAAAGAACGGACCTACCGGTCACCCAATACGGGTCCCTGGACGAAGAGGACGAGGAGCTGCTCACCATTTACATGGACTCCTTCCAGCAGCAGTTCGACGTGCTGGTTGAGCTGGCCCACGGCATGGCGGGAGGTGCTCTGAGCGTCCATGATCTGCCCAGGGCACTCGATACGGTGAGGCGACTCGTTTCCTCCTCTCGATACATGGACTATGAGCAGGTCGCGACCATCCTCGAGGAATGGGAAAGCACTCTCGCGGATGCTTCAGCGGACGGAGCAGAAGCCACAGGAGTCTTCATTTCAAGCCTTGACGTGTACTCGGAGCGTCTCAAGAGACAGCTGCCCGGTCTCAAGACACCACCGCCATTCGCCGCGACACCGGCCGTGCAGCAGGAAGAGTCTGGACTCTCGAGCATCGAGGACGAGATCGACCGTTCTTTTGATATGCTGGAGCAGTCGATCGGTGAGCTCGATTTTGCAGGGCAGGGGGAAGACGCCGAGCCCGAGGAGCTTCATAGTGAGCTTGCCGCTCCTGAAACGTCGGCTGCAGCGTTTGTTGCCGAAGAGGTCGATGCACCCGAGCCACCGCAGGCGACTGCACAAGAAGTGACGACGCCCGCCAAGGAGCGAGTGAGCTCCGAGAGGACTTCCACGTCGTCCGAGGAATCGCACGTGTCGGCCACGACGCTGCGTGTCGACGCCCAGAAGGTGGATCAACTGCTCAATCAGGTCGGAGAGCTCGTCGTGGCTCGTTCCGAGTTCATTCAGACCTCTCTTTCCTTTAGAGATCTCCTGCGGGAGCTGACCAGTCAAGGAAAGCTGACCAAGCAGGAGCTGCGCAAGCTCAAGGCGCTCGGCTTCACGCTCAACGAAAACACACTCTCACTCGGCCGGATCGCGAACAATCTCCAAGGGTCCGTGATGCGCGTTCGCATGCTCCCGGTCTCCCAGATGTTTCAGCGGTTCCCGCGCATCGTGCGCGATCAGGCCCTGCGGCTTAACAAGAAGGTGGACCTCGTCATCGAGGGCGGTGAGACGGAGATTGATAAGACGGTTTTGGAGCAAATGAACGATCCGCTGGTTCAGTTCCTTCGCAATGCCATCGCGCATGGGATCGAGTCTCCGGAAGATCGCAGAAAGGCTGGAAAGCCCGAAACGGGTACCATTCGGCTGGCTGCTTACCACGAAGGGGACTATGTGACGCTGGAGGTAGAAGACGACGGTCGAGGGGTGGACCTCAAGAAGCTCAGGAAGGTGCTGGAAACCCGCAACGAGCTGAGTGCACACGAGCTGAGCCGTTTGACGGATTCGGAGCTTTCGTATGCCATCTTCCTGCCCGGTGTGTCGACGCACGATCGCGTGGACGGCCATGCGGGACGAGGAGTCGGGCTTGACGTCGTCAAAGAAAACGTCGAGCGGATGAATGGGACCATTGAGGTCGAAACGCAGACCGGGCGCGGAACGCGGTTCATCATCCGAATCCCGCTCACGTTGGCCATCATTCGTGCCCTGTTGGTCAAGGGGGCTGACCAGGTGTTTACCATCCCCCTGTCGTCGGTTGCTGAAATCATGAGGTATGAGCACGAGAAGACCCACACGATCGAAGGGTTCGAGGTCATCTCCCTTCACGGCAAGACGGTCCCCTTAGTCCACCTGGGCAGCCTCTTGAACCTCCATTCGTCAACCGAAGAAAAGGGACATCGGTTCATCGTGATCGTGGCAACGAGCTTCCGTGAGGTGGGAGTGGTTGTAGACGGACTCATGGGTGAGCGGGAAGTTGTCATCAAGTCCTTGGATGACGGCGTCCATGTCTTCAAGGGATTCTCCGGCGCCACCATTCTGGGCGACGGTACCGTGTCCTTGATCCTCGACGTTTCGACTCTGATCAGGGCCATGAATGAGGCAATGGGGACTCAATCCAAGCCGCATGGGCAATCGATACACTAAGACATTGGGCTCGGGCGAGGCTCATCCTGTTTCCAAGATCACTCCCTCTATTCGTGACAGGCTAGGAGCGGCACTTATCGATTATGGAAAACGACCTGGTGCAAGCAGAAAACGGAGAGCTGAACGGGCGACAAGCGCCGGCCGGAGAATTCACCGGCTTGGTCAGCTTGCAGCTGGCAGACCTGATTCAGATGGTCTGCCTCTCGCGATGGGACCTCATCGTTCGGGTGAGCTCCGCCCAGGGGAGAGGGACGATACAGATCCGTGAAGGCAGGATTGACCATGCTCAAACGGATACGCTTCAAGGGGATCAGGCGTTTTTTGAAATGTTCCGTTGGACGGACGGTCAATTCGAAATGCTCCCTTACAAGGCGACCGAGGTCAACTCGATGGGAAAGCCGTGGGAGCACCTTCTCCTTGAGGCCATGAGGCAGCGCGATGAGGCCCTGAGCAAAAAGGCGGGCGTTGCACGGGAGGAGCAGGAAGAAGAGGGGGAGAACAGGCTCCTGGACTGCTCCGGGCTGGAAGGAGATCTCGACGGTTTTGGATTGGGAGCGGAATTGTCGGTAGCTACCGCAGACGCACCCCTGGATTCGGAGCTCACCAGAGAGCCGCATGCTCGCTCCCGACTGAAAGCTCTCGTGGTTGAGGACTCTCCGTTCTTCGCACGGCAGCTTCAAAAGACGCTTGAAAGTGATGGCGATATCGAGGTTCTGGCTATCGCCAAGAACGGGCAAGAAGCTCTCGACATTCTGTCCTCTTCCGTCCAAGTCGACGTCGTGACCCTGGACGTCGAGATGCCGGTGATGCCCGGAGGAACGGCACTCAAGCACATCATGATCCGACACCGAGTGCCCGCCATCGTGATCAGCGCCTTTCAGCCGAAAGCGATGGGGCAGATTTTCGAATACATGGAGCTCGGTGCCGTGGACTTCATCTCCAAGCCCGGAGCGGGAGACAACGTCGAAAGCTTTGGGCGCCAGCTCCGTGACCTTGCTCGAAAAGCGTCCTCTGCAACACTCGCTCATTTCCGCAGGCTTCGGAAGAATGTCACCCCCCCGGCCTCCTGCGACCGCGCTCCTTGCTCGTGCGGAAATCCTCCCGACATCCTGCTTGTCCTTGGGGCCGAAGGAGCCTACGTGGACTGGCTGAGAATACCCTGGTCCCAGCTCTGCGAAGGTCGTCTCGTTGTCGGATTGCAGAAGCTGCCCCGCCCCTTTCTGAGCCAGTTCTGCCAGCTTATCGAAACCCGGGTCGGTGTCACCACAATCCCCCTTGTCGATGGAAGCACCATTCAGCACGGGGGCCTCTATCTCGGCAATGCGGAATGTCCTGTTGAAATGAAGCTTACGGGCGGGGGAACGCTGGAGATCGAGGAGCGTTGCGATAAGACGGTTCCATGGCAGGACGGGATTCAGCTTTGGATAAGACACCTGGCGGACCTGGCCGGACAGCGCTTGAATGTCCTTTGTTTTTCCGCCGCTCACCAATTGGGTCCGGAACTGATTGAGCACCTCATGAATCGCGAGGCAAGAATGATCCTGCCACCTAGAGATACAATCATGCTCCCCGAGCTGCAGGATGGAATTCAGCCGTATGCGCACCTGATGCCACAACAGGTTTTGGTCTCAGCCCCTGAGAACTTATTGGAGGTCCTGGCACGCAATGAATAATACCCGAGCTTGTGCGTCCCCGAGTTCCATCAAGGCACTCATCGTGGATGATGCCCCTATCATGCGTAAGGCAATCGAGAAGATCGTCGGCAGGAGCGATCAGATTGAAGTGGTCGGCATGGCAGCCAACGGTCAGGAATGCTTGACCAAGATAGAAGAGCTGCAGCCGGATGTCATCACGCTGGATATCGACATGCCCGTCATGAACGGCATCACGGCTGTGAAGAATATCATGGTGCGACATCAGAAGCCGGTCGTGATCATTAGCTCGCTTGTCCGAGACGGTTACTTCGCGTTCGAAGCGCTTCGGTTGGGGGTCGTGGACTTCATTCCGAAGCCTTCTCGGGTGTCGGGGGATGATTGGGAGAGCGAAGAGAACCTGGTGCGAATGCGCGTCTTGCTGGCATCGGGGATGCAAGTCAAACGGATGCGTCGAGTGCGGCGTCGAAAACTGTCTCAGGCGCATTTCAACTCAAACCGGAGCTCTCCAACCGCGGCGGTCCTTCTGGGGACAAACCTTGCGGGTCCCAACGCCATCATGCACATCATCACAAGTCTTCCTCGAGATTTTGCGGGCGCCGTGATCGCGGTTCAAGAGATCCATCCCCAGATATTGGGTCCGTTCTGCAGTTATTTCAATGCAATCAGTCCTCTCGAGGTGCATCCGGTGGCCGATGGGTGCCGGCTGCTTGCAGGGCGGGTCTACGTCGGCTCGACGTTCACCGGTATCAATGTGGTTGCGGCTCCGGGAGGGGGGTATGTGCTTCGTGTGAGTGAGTCGCCCGTATCGCCCATCGACACACTGTTCGAAACCGCAGCCTACCATTTCAAGGAGAATAGCTGCGGCGTCCTGATGACGGGGGTTGAGATCGGAAGAGCGTCGTGTAGGGAAAGAGTGTAGATCTCGGTGGTCG
>CALBZH010000549.1 GCA_937889795.1 uncultured Syntrophobacteraceae bacterium
AGTCGGACCCTGGAAAAGTGCGACGCCATCAAGCGTCAGCTCCCGAGACCCATCGAAACGGCTCAGGTCGATGCCGACGACACGGGGCAGGTGATCGAGCTGATCAAACGGACCTCGCCCGATCTTCTCGTTAACGTGGCCTTGCCCTACCAGGACCTCACGATCATGGACGCGTGCCTGGCCACCGGCGTGGATTACCTCGATACCGCCAACTACGAGCCCCGGGATGAGGCCAAGTTTTGTTACAAATGGCAGTGGGACTACCAGGACCGGTTCAAGGATCGCGGTATCATGGCGCTCCTTGGGTGCGGCTTCGACCCCGGCGTGACGAATATCTTCTGTGCCCATGCGCTCAAGCATCATTTCGACGAGATTCACACCATCGACATCATGGACTGCAATGCGGGGAGCCATGGTCACCCGTTTGCCACCAACTTCAACCCGGAGATCAACATCCGGGAGGTGACCGCCCGAGGCAAATTCTATGAAAACGGCGAGTGGATCGAGACCGATCCCTTGTCCGTGCACCAGACCTTCGACTTCCCCGAAATCGGTCCACGGGAAATGTACCTCATGTACCACGAGGAGTTGGAGTCCCTGGCCAGGAACATCCCCGGCGTTAAGCGCATGCGCTTCTGGATGACCTTTGGCCAGGAATACCTCACGCATTTGCGCGTGCTGCAAAACGTTGGGATGACGCGGATCGATCCGGTGCTTTACGAGGGGCGGGAGGTCATTCCGCTTCAGTTCCTCAAGGCCCTGCTGCCGGAGCCGTCGTCTTTAGGCGAGAATTATAGCGGGAAGACGAACATCGGCTGCATGATCGAAGGCGTTAAGGATGGGAAATCTCGAAAATACTACGTTTACAACGTCTGCGACCACGCCGCCTGTTACCGGGAAGTCAAGGCCCAGGCCATTTCGTACACGACCGGCGTTCCGGCCATGATCGGGGCCATGATGATGCTCACCGGCTTGTGGCGCGGAACAGGGGTCTTCAACGTGGAGGAATTGGATCCCGACCCGTTCATGCAGAAACTGATGATCCACGGCCTTCCCTGGACGGAGACCTTCCTGTGATGGCTCATGCCATGAAGAGCCATGGCGGAGACCGCATGGATCTCGGCTCTGTTCCTACTCCGTGCTATGTGGTCGATGAATCGGCCCTGGAAAGAAACCTCCAGGTCCTGGATTCTGTCCAGCAGCGCACTGGCTGCCGTATTCTCATGGCCTTGAAGGGCTTCGCCATGTTCAGCCTCTTTCCGCTGATCCGGCGCACCCTGCAGGGCGTCGCTGCGAGCTCCTTGGATGAGGCGCGGTTGGGCTTCGAGGAGTTCGGCAAGGAGGTCCACCTTTTCGCTCCGGCCTTCCGTGATTCCGAATTCGACGAGCTTTGTCGGTACAGTGATCACCTGGTATTCAATTCCTTCGCCCAGTGGGAGCGGTTTCGGACCCGGGTGAAAGCGGTGGGCAGACCGGTTCGTTGCGGCATCCGAGTCAACCCGGAGCATTCCGAAGTAAAGATCCCCATTTACGACCCTTGCGGACCACACTCGCGGCTCGGAGTCACCCTCGCCAACTTCCGCGCTGACCTGCTAGACGGAATATCCGGTCTTCATTTCCACAACCTCTGCGAGCTCAACGCCGACTCCCTGCAGCGGACAATCGAGGTCTTTGAGCACAAATTTGGCTGCTATCTCAAGGACATGGACTGGGTCAACTTCGGGGGCGGACATCACATCACGCGTCCCGACTATGATGTGGACCTCCTCTGCCGCCTCATCGTGGAATTTAAGGAGCGACACGCGCTCGAAGTCTACCTCGAGCCAGGGGAAGCCATCGCGCTCAACACGGGCGTGCTGGTGGCCAGTGTCCTGGACATCGTCGAAAACGGGATGGAGATCGCCATCCTGGATACCTCTGCCGCCGCTCACATGCCTGACGTTCTCGAGATGCCCTACCGACCCGGCATCGGGGGAGCAGGCGAGCCGGGGGAATATGCGCATACCTATCGCTTGGGCGGCATGACCTGCCTGGCCGGCGATGTGATCGGCGATTACTCGTTTCCGGAGCCCCTTCGGCCCGGATCGAGACTCGTCTTCCTCGATATGGCCCATTACACGATGGTCAAGAACAACACCTTCAACGGTGTCCGTCTGCCTTCCATCGCCGTCCGGAGGGCGGATGGCGAGGTGCGGATCATTCGGACGTTCGACTACGAAGACTACCGGAATCGACTTTCTTAGGAGATCATCATGAGCAAGAGGCTGTTCTGGGGATTGGTGGCTGGCGTGTTGTGGCTTACCACCGCGGCTTCGTTTGCGGAGGATTACAAGATCGGCGTTCTTTCAAACCGGGACGCTCAACGGGTGACACAGGAATGGAACGCCACGGCCGACTACCTGACCGACAAGGTGGGAGAGACCTTCAAAATCATCCCTTTGGAGGCCGATCAGCTTCCGGAGTGGATCAAGGATGAGAGAGTGGATTTTGTGCTGAGCAGCACGGGGTTTTATGCGCAGCTCAACCGACTCTACCAGGTGCAGGCTATCGCGACGCTGTCAAGGAGCAACGAGGACGAGTCCCTGGAGCAATTCGGGGCGGTCATCCTGGTGAAGAGGGACAGTCCGATCTTAAGCCTGAGAGATTTCAAAGGAAAGAACTTCATGGCCGTCAAGAAATCCTCGTTGGATGGCTGGCTCATCGCCCAACGACTTTTCATGGAAGACGGCATCGACCCTGACAAGGACTTCAAGTCACTGCGCATGGGAAACGCGCACGAAAATGTCGTGTACGCTGTACTCAATGGAGCCGTGGATGGGGGAGCGGTGCGCACCGGCGTTTTGGAGAAAATGGTTGAGGAAGGAAAGGCGAAAAAGGAGGATTTTAGAACCATTGCTCAGGTCCGCGATTCGTTTCCCTACGTGCATTCCACGCGTCTCTATCCCGAATGGCCGCTCGCTGCCGGCCCCCATGTTCCCGAGGCCGTGCGGGAACGGGTCGTGGTCGCACTGCTTGCTCTTACCGCCGAGGATGCGCCGGCCAAAAGCGCAAAGATTGCCGGATGGGTGAGGGCCCTGGATTATTCGTCGGTGCTCGACTGTTTGAAAATAACGGGCACAGAGGAGCTTATCGAGTGAGCTGAGCCAGACGGGATTCCACCCATGCGATCACGTCCGCTTCCCGGGACGGATCCAGCCAGTGGAGCTCGGGATCACTCCGAAACCAGGTCAGCTGGCGCTTCGCATACCGCCTGCTTTCCCGCTTGATCTCGTCGATGGCATCCGCCAGCACGGTGCCTTCGAGCAAGTGTCTCGCCAGCTGTTTGTACCCCAGGGACTGCATCGGCTTGACCTCCGGGCCGTACCCCATGTTCAGCAGTCGCCTCACTTCATCTAGAAATCCCTGTTCCATCATGGCGTCCACTCGCCGGTTGATCCGATCGTAAAGCTCCTCCCTGGGACGAACGAGGAACAGCTTGATCGTTGGGTAGACCTCCTCGCGAAAACCGTGCTCCTCCTGCCACTGCGAAAGTCTCCGCCCTGAAGTGATGAAGACTTCAAGGGCCCGCAGAATGCGCTGCCTGTCGTTGGGGTGCAGCCGCGCCGCCACAAGCGGGTCCACCTCCGTGAGCTTCCGGTGAAGCCCAACCGTTCCCACCGTCTCGACTTCCTCCAGCAACTGTCTGCGAACCGCGGGATCCGAGGGAGGCCCGGGGCAAATGCCTTTGGTCAGGGTCTTCATGTAAAGGCCCGTTCCCCCCACGACCAGCGGGGGACGCCCCGAGCGTTGCATCTCGTGGACAATGGGACGGGCGAGCGCGACATAACGGGCGGCATCGAAGGACTCGTCTGGGGAAACCACGTCCAAAAGGTGGTGCCTTGCGGCGCGCTGCTCATCAAGGGTTGGCTTGGCGGTGCCAATGTCCATGTGGCGGTAGACCTGCAGGGAATCCGCGTTGATGATCTCGGTGCCCAGCCGATGCGCGATCTTGATGGCGAGGGCGGTTTTCCCCACTCCGGTGGAGCCTGCCAGGAGGATCACGGGAATGTCGTGCCCGGGATGGTGTGTGAGCGTCGATTTCATTTACGAGCCTTTGAAGGATGACGGTGCGCTCGCCAGCTCTTCCGCGCGTTCCAAGCTTTTTAGCGGACCTGCAGCAAGCCGGCGGTTGGGTGGCATTTCCCCGACCGTTGCAAATCATTCTCAATAAAAGGGGGTTTTGAGCTTGACGGAACCCCGATCGATGCACATGATGCTAAAAATCACAGAATGCGGACGAAGTCTACCGGCCTGGCACCGGTCTGTCACCGCAAAACAAGCCGCTATACGATTCGGCTCACGATCATTTGCACCCATCAACGAAAAGGAGGACTGTATGCCAAGTCTCAAAGGGACGAAAACGGAGATCAACCTACTCACCGCTTTTGCCGGCGAATCCCAGGCGAGAAACCGTTACACCTACTTTGCCAGCAAGGCGAAGAAGGAAGGATATGTTCAAATTGCAGGTATCTTTGAAGAAACCGCCAACCAGGAAAAAGAGCACGCCAAGAGGCTCTTCAAGTTCCTGGAGGGTGGTGAGGTGAGCATCACGGCTTCCTTTCCCGCGGGTGTGATCGGTGGGACCCTCGACAACCTGCAGGATTCGGCGGCGGGTGAGCATTACGAGTATACCGAGATGTACCCGGAGTTCGCCAAAGTAGCGGATGCGGAGGGGTTCAAGGACATCGCCGACGTCTTCCGAGCGATCGCTGTGGCCGAAAAGCAGCACGAGAAGCGCTATTTGGGGCTCGCCGCCAACGTCAAGAACGGCACGGTGTTTAAGCGCGACGCAAAGGTCGTCTGGCGATGTATCAATTGTGGGTATCTGCATGAAGGCAATGATGCTCCCGAGGTCTGCCCGGCATGTGACCATCCTCGCGATCATTACGAAATCCTCTGCGAGAACTGGTAGGCGTGTCGCGACGGCGCGCTCCATCGCTCGCCAGTCACCATCCATCCAAGCGGATTAGGGGAGTTTCTGATGCAGCCAGTTGAGATCAAGAAAGACGTCCACTGGGTTGGCGCTGTGGATTGGAACATACGGGACTTCCACGGTTATTCCACTCCCAAGGGCACCAGTTACAACGCGTTTCTCGTCATGGATGAGAAGATCACGCTCTTCGACACGGTGAAAAAGCCTTTCACCAAAGACCTGATGCGCAATCTCCGCAAGCTCGTGAATCCGAAGAAAATCGACTACATCGTGGTCAACCATGTTGAAATGGATCATTCGGGGGCCCTGCCTGAAATCATTGACACCATTCAGCCCGAGAAAATCTTCTGCTCCTCCATGGGGAAGAAGGCCCTGCTGGATCATTTCCACCGGGAGGACTGGCCCTACGAGGTCGTCGGGACGGGCCAAACCCTGAGCCTCGGCAAGAAGTCGGTTCAGTTCATCGAAGTGCGCATGCTGCACTGGCCGGACAGCATGCTGTCGTACATTCCCGAGGATGAGCTCCTGATCGCAAGTGATGGCTTCGGGCAGCATTGGGCTACCTGCGAGCGTTTTGACGACGAGGTCGACCTCCCCGAGCTGCTGCGCCATTCGGCCAAGTACTATGCCAACATCCTGCTGCCCTTTTCACCGCTCGTGCAGAAGCTGATCGGAACCGTGCAGCAGCTTGGCCTGAAGATCGACATGATCGCCCCCGACCATGGACTCATCTGGCGCGCCAACCCCGGCAAGATCATCGAGGCCTACGATGTCTGGAGCAAGCAGGCGTGCAAGAACAAAGCGGTCATCATCTATGAGACCATGTGGCACAGCACCGAGACCATGGCCCAGTCCGTTGCCGACGGCCTGATTCAGGAAGGCGTTCCGGTGAAGATGTTCAACCTTAAGATCAACCACCGGAGCGACATCATGACGGAAGTGCTCGATGCCAAGGCCATCCTGATCGGTTCCGCAACCCTGAACAATGGTATGATGCCCGGCGTCGCAGACATCCTCTGCTACATGAAGGGACTTCGACCGGCAAACCGGATCGGAGCAGCGTTTGGGTCTTACGGGTGGAGCGGCGAGGCCGTGAAGCACGTCAGCGAGGTTCTTCAGGAAATGAAGATGAACATCGTCGACCCCGGGGTAAGGGTCCAGTTCGCGCCGCGTCCCGAGCACCTCGATGCCTGCGTGGAGCTTGGCAGAAAGGTCGGAAAAGCCGTGCGGGAAAGCTTGGCCGGATAGATATGCTCAAGCTTCGTTGGAGAGACAAACGGTGAGTTAGGCGCAGGCTGACCATAGACAAGGAAACAACCTTTCACAGGAGGAACGAACATGGCTATTGCGCTTCCGGATTTGCCTTACCCCCAGAATGCTCTGGCGCCCCACATCAGCGAGAAAACCTTGGAATTTCACCACGGAAAGCACCACAAGGCCTACGTGGACAATGCCAACAAACTTCTTGCCGGCACAGACCTCGAAAACCAGGACCTCGAAACGATCATCAAAAAGAGCGCCGGTGACCCCGCCAAGGTGGGGATCTTTAACAATGCCGCTCAGGTTTGGAACCACTCCTTTTACTGGAAGTGCATGAAGCCTAACGGGGGCGGGGCTCCTACTGGAGCCATTGCATCGAAGATCAGTGCTGATTTCGGGAGCTTTGAGAAGTTTGTCGAGGAATTCAAGAACGCAGGAGTGACCCAGTTTGGCAGCGGCTGGGCCTGGCTGGTCCTGAACGGCACGAAGCTTCAGGTTACCAAGACGCCCAACGCCGCTAATCCGCTCACCGACGGATTGAAGCCGCTGCTCGTGGTGGACGTCTGGGAGCATGCCTACTACCTGGATTACCAGAACCGGAGACCGGACTACCTCACCACGTTCGTCGACAAGCTTATCAACTGGGATTTCGTTAATTCCTGCCTGGCCTGATCCCTAGCCAGTACAGCGCGGCGAAAGTCATCCATCATACGGACGTGTAAAGGGCCGTTTCAGGCAGGCATCAAGCCTTTCTGAAACGGCTCCTCATCCGTTTTTAAGAACGATCGCTAAGATGAGAATCCGTTGCGGACAGAACCCCATCAATACCCGTATTTTTGCTTCCTGTTCACAAACGCCGGCGCAGTCCCTTCCAAGATCTCCACGACCCGTGTTTTGATTTCAGAGGATTCGATGGCACCACTCACATAGGTGAAGCGCTTCCTGACCTTGTCGCAAGCGGCGCAGATGATCTGCTCCGCATCGCATACCACGGCGAGGTTCGGATTGTGAGTGACCATGATCACCTGACGCCGTTGCTTCGCCATTTTGATGCATGTGACCAGCACCCGGTAAATCGTCTGATTATCGAGGTTTTCCTCAGGCTGGTCGATGACGAGGGGAATGTCGTCCTTGTCGACCAGCAAGTAGAAGACGAGCAGCAGCAAGCCCCGTACTCCCGGCGAGAGGAGACTGATCTCCTGGTTGTCGTACGTCAGGGAGTACTTCGGCGACAGGTATCCGAGCCCGAACAGGTAGTCGTACAAATCCTCGGCGCTGGTCCCCTGTTTCAACTGCTCCTGCACGGAAAGCTCAAGATCGTTGGACGTCTCGGATCGTCGGTCGAAATGCAGAAGGTCGTCCATCTTCTCGACGAATGAAATGACACCATCGAGGTCCTTGAAATCCGTCTCCTGGATGGCCGTGCGAACGACCCGACTACCTTCTTCCACGCCCGCAAAGCTCCCTCGTGCCTGCGCGTTGATGAAGGAAAGAAAGGTCGCCTGAAAACCTTCCTCCGCGATGCGGACATCAAAGTCGAGAGGCAGTGGCACCTCCACCTGCTCCGTCGACTGCACGAAACTCTGAACGGGTTCATAGAGCTTGCGATACTCGTCCACGATCTTTCCGAGCTGCTCGTGCAGCCTTTTGAGAATGTCGAGGCGGGATGCCCGCAGTTCCGCACGCCTCGCATGCAAGGCATCTAAAGCCTGGATTTCCGTTTCGAGCCACGCGATCGTACCGCTCTTGTCTTTGTCCCCCTGCAGCTCCGAGATCGCCAGCTCCCATGCCGCGAGCTGCTCCTTGTAAAGCAGGAAGAGCCGCTGCTGCTCTCCCATGGCGTTCGTGATCGCATTGATCTCGGCCTCGGCTGCCCTGCGACGTCCCTTCAGGCTTCCTGGATCTTCCGCGTTGAGCAATGCGTCCTGCTCCTCAGACGCCTTCCGGAAGAAATCCTCAAGCTCATCGATGGCGGCGGTATCCACTTCCATCGTGACGATGCCATGGGCTTCTCCATGGATGCCCAGTGCGGAAAACAAGGATTCCAGCTCTTGAATGAATTCCTCGTGACGCTTCTGGTAATTCCCGATTGCCTGGGAGATGCGGTTGACGTGGGCGGCTCCCTTGACAGCTTCGGCTTTTCTCTGCCGCACGGCTTGCTCGTCGTCCCGCACGGCGGCCAGCTCACTTTCCAGCTCAGCGAGTCGCGCGTTTGTCGTTGCCGACTGCTCCGTTGAAGAATCAGCTTCGTGCGGGTTCTCCACCGGGGCAGGCATAGCGCTTTCCAGGGCGACCAGCTCTCTGCGCTTGATTTCAAGATTCTGCTCAAGAGATTGCCGATAACCCGGGGACAATTTCCGCTCAAGGGCGACGACCTCTCCATTGGTCTTCGACAGTTGTTCCGTCAGCCGCTTTCGCTCCGCTTCGAGCTCGGAGACCTTGAATCGAAGGAGCTCGTCGAGCGACTGAAACCCCATGCACTCTTCTTCAGGTACATGGGTATAAATGATCTTGCGCAGCTCGTTTTCGAATCTGGACGATCCACCGTCAGCGAGCTCATTGCAGAGGGTTTCCAGGTAACTCTGTGGCAGGTACTTGACCCGCTCCACGCTTGACGGCTGAGGGTTCTCATCCAGCGGCCGGTGAGACTCGGTACCGTCATGCCACTGGAGGGAGCCCAAAAAGTGGGCCGCCAGCTTGGCTTTGGGATCCCGAAACCGCCGTTCATTGAGGAATGAAAACCCGTCGTAATTCCCCGTATCCCCGGCAAGGGCGATCGTGTCCGCAAGAGCGCTCTTGCCGCTCCCTTTGTTCCCGATGATGGCAACCAGGTCATGGTTTAGCGGCAGCTGAACATCGAACCACAGGTCCCGCAGAGACGATTCGGCCTTTTTCCTGATCGTGATGGAGTCCGCGTACTTGGTCTTATTCCGTGCCACGATGAGCTGCTTCGGCGGTCGATCGCCGATGAATATGCGTTGATCGAGCTCGGTCAAAGCTTGCTTCAGACCGGCAAACGTCGGATCGGCCTTGATCCAGGTGAAACAGTTGCCCAGCCGGTCCTCGCTGTGCTTCGCAGTGCTCACGGCCTGTGCGTCCGAGCAATCGAGCAGACGATCCGTGACATTCATCTCGCGCAGCTTCGCTCGCGTGACATGATAGGCTTCCGGGTTTCTGGCGGAGGTGAGGACGAGGTCCATTCGGTTGAGGACATGACGCTTTTCATCAATCGAAGGGTCTTCCCAGTCCATGGACTCCCACTGGGCCTTGCCGATGGCCAATAGGCAACGGCCGCTCAAATCATGCGTTTTC
>CALBZH010000550.1 GCA_937889795.1 uncultured Syntrophobacteraceae bacterium
AATCGCAAATGGTCACGTCCCGATAATTGATTACCTTTTTCTTCTCGTCGGCCATGTTTCGTATCCTCTTATCCCCTTCGTGGGGCAGTTGCCTTTGCATGCAGGGAATTGGTCCTTTCCCCGCTCAAGGAGGCCTAAAATCACGAATCAGCTCTCGATACCTACGACATCTTGGAGATAAAATCCTTGACCAGCTTCACGGAATCGGGATGGCGCAGGACCACGATGTCCGCACCGGCCAGAAGCAGGTCCACCGCAGTGATGGATTCCATCAGCACCGCGCGGGTCTTGGGATCGCCCAAATTGGGGGCTTCTTCGGCGGAAAGGTTGGCCTCTTTGGTCTTCCAAACTTCATTGCCGACGTTGGCGATAATCGGCTGCTGCAGCTTCTCGTCCTCCTGCGTGAGGGCCGCTTGCGTGATTCTCTCCATGACCGAATAGGTGTACTCGAGGCCGTAGCCAAGACCGCCGGTCGTGGGGTCGATGACGATGTCCTTGTTGTTCACGCCGAGGTTGCCAAGGAGGATGTTAAGCTGTTTGGCGAGGTTGACGTCGATGGGCGAGGAAGAAGCGACGGCATGCTTGTAGCCGAGGCATGCGGCACCAATCTGCTTGTAGTCGCCTTCCTCAACAGGTGACAGCAGAAGGCGCTTGCCGGTGCACTGCTCAGCCACCGCACGCATCACTTCGGTGTCCTTCTCGTGATTGGCAACACCCCAGACGGCCACGGGAACGTCCACCGCATCAACAACCTTCTTCACAGAGGCGGCCACGTCGGCGGCGGCGCGGTTGTCCCCGTTGGGGTCGGCACTCTTGGTCTGCACGACGATCATGTCTGCGCCGTATTTGTCGACGCATTTCTTGGCCCAGGCAGCCGAATCGGCCAGGACATCCTGGAAGGGCTCTTTCGCGGCATCACACCAATCTTCGCTGGGGTCTTTGTCCCAAACTTCCATGGCGACGCGCGGGGGATTGGGCATGGCACCTTCAAACGAATGGAAGGGGAACGCGGCCCGTCCACCAACCGTGATGGCTTTGTCACCTGTGCCAAGGACTACCTCACGAATACTACCAGAATAGATTTGTTTGGGGGGTTGGAAAGCCAAGGTGAAATCCTCCTTTCGCATTTGTGCTTTTTTTCATTTATCCCACCGGCCAAAAGCAGCCAGTGGACCCTTCTCCTGTGAAAAGTCGCTCCGAACGGAGCCAAGCGGAACGTTGTTGCATTGTGACCATGGACGCGCATCACGTCGAGCGTGAAGCACCTCCCGGCCATGGCGGCGAAACCGGCTCTGAAAACAACACGGGAGACCCGCTCATGCCTAAACCTTGATATATCGGGACATGCGGTGCTTTTCTCGAAGCGAGACCGCATGGATCAGATGGACCAGCGTGAAACTGTGAAGCGTATGGCAGGTTCAATGCAGCACATGCTCCCTGGAACGAGAGGAGACCTGTTATCGATACAGAGCCATGATCTCAATAACGAATTGGACCTGTGTTGTCAAACGTTTTTGAGGCGCTCCAGGGAATTGCACAAGGTGGATTGTCGTGAAAGAGCGGACGTGCACGAGCCTGTCTGGTACCCCAAAATGGGGGCAGCGTGTGTCTCGCGCTTCCGTCCACTCGATCAGAAGCGGGTCGGCACGGCAAAGCTCCGCCGCGCCTCACGGACAGTGCGGATCACCGGATCGTGTTTTTCCGTTCGCTGGATCCGGTCCAGCCGAATACGGTCATCCACCCAGGTCAGGCGGGCCGCCTGATAAGGATTCGAAACGACACCCTGCGCGTGGGGCAGTCGCTGGTTCGTGAAATAAAGCATCCGACTCTTGCTCCAACGCTCCGGGTAATACCGGAGAGGATCGAACTCGAAATAGCCGTCCGTAATCATGGAGCGCACGATCACATGCCTCGCCGGCGAAGCGATGGCCTGTCGAATTCGCTTTTCGATGGCTCGAACGGTGGCGGGGCTCAGACCATCTCCAACCACCTGCGTCGGATAGTCGTCTCCCGAAACCTTGCTGGCGAAGTTGCGCTTCACGGTCGCAAGCCCGTGCACAAGTCTTCGGGCGTCCCAAAAGTCGAGGTCCGTGAAGATGTGATAGGAATGCTTGGTGAGACTGGGATGACAATAGACAATACGGGCCATGATCCACCTCCCCCCGTAAGGCATGTCTTGACGGGGATTTTCATTGCATCGAGCGTCCAGGCTCCCGGCCTCTCCTCACCCGCGCCTCTTACCCGGCGCGCTCGTCAGGAACAGCCGCAGCCACATCCGCACCCACACCCATCGCCCCCTTCTTCCTCGTCATGAGTCATGGCCAGGTGCTTCAGGGCATAGGCTTCCATGATGTTGTTGATCTCTTCCCGCATGAGGAAATGCACAAACGTCTGCTCCACCTTCGGCAGTTTCTCGGCATAGGCCTTCACGACGTTTTCCATATCTTCGTACGAGGAGGAAACCAGCAATGTGTCGAACTTGTCCGTACGTGGCGGATCACTCAGCGAGCACAACGGAAACCACTTATCCAAAGACTTCATAAATCCTACATAGAACATCGTTCGCTCGTGCTGCTCGAAAAACGCATCCCGATCCCAGAGCTGCATAACGGCTCCCCCTAGAAAGATAATCGACTTGATGGTGGCTGTGCTCGCCTCACCCGCTGCTTATCTCCTTCATGATCATCAGTAAAATGAATCATAAGGCGCCAACGGGAAAGATTCAACCGGCTGAGCCCGAATGCGATGGCTTGCGGAAGGAAATGCAACACCGGCGAAAGACCGAGCCTGCCCAGAATGCCACTAGCCCGAAAGCAAAGTCCCTTTCAATTTGCAGGCAAGATTCCCGACGACAAGAGCTCCACCAGAATGACGGTGCTCAAAATGGCACTTAGATGGCCAATATAGCGATATTAAAAACGCTTTTAGGCTAGTGACTCCCAATTTGGGAGAGCCTGACCCAGCGGGGAGGCGACCCGATCACCATCCGCCTGCGCCTTGAAGTCTTTAAGTCCCTGACATTACAAGCTATCCCTCACCTCCTCCCGCCAAACCATCGGCAGGCACGGTTCATGTACTTGTTTCGAATACCGTTACCGTGTCAACCTGAAAAACTCCCCATACAACAAGGAGCATCTGAACCATGAAACCATTTGCTTGGGTAGGACCGAGACTCTTCAGAGGTCGAACGCCCACACGTCTGGGGAGAACCCTGGTCCTGACGACCTGCCTGACCCTGGTGTTCTCAGGAGTTCTCCTGCCCGGGGCCGGTAGAGCCCAGCTTCCTGTTTTTCTGCCGGATTCCTTAAAGGACACACCGCGGCCGGTGCCAACGGCCGCGGTCATTCTCGCGCCGATCGAAAACATCCCTGGTCCGGGGACGGATTTGAATTTTCAACCCTTGGATGTGATCACGCCCCTTCCGATCACAATCACTGGTGGAGCCACCGACCTGGGAGTTGGAATCGTCAAGAGTCAGGCCGCTCTCATCGCTTTGGGCAAGGCTCTGTTCTGGGACATGCAGGTAGGGAGTGACGGCATCCAGTCCTGTGCGACCTGCCATTTCAACGCGGGCGCGGATGTCCGCTCCAAGAACCAGATTTCTCCAGGCCTGAAGGACGCCAACTTTCTGAACAACCCTCTGGACGGTGGGTCGGGCGATACCCGCTTCGGCAATTCCACCGTGCCCTTCACCGCCAATGATCCCCTGAACCCGTCTGGCCCCTTGGATCCCCCGGATCCCGTCTTCAGCGTGCCGGGGCTTCCGCGGTTTGGTCCCAATAGCCCGCTGGTCGCGACCGATTTCCCGCTGAACGGGTGGTTCAACCCCACGGCACTGGTTCCCCGGGGACCGGGCGTCGGCCCCTTCGAGGAACTGGCTCTCGTGGATCAAGATACCAACGACGTCGTGTCCTCCATGGGCGTGCGCCGCACCCAGTTTGTGTCGACCACACCGGGAAGAGCGGTGGATGCGGGGACCCCGCTGGCCGACGTATTTAACACCAAGAAGCCCGGTGAGCTGGACACGGCCAGCCGCGTGCGACGGGTGGAGCCCAGGAATGCCCCCACCGTGATCAACGCGGTCTTCAACTTCGACAATTTCTGGGACGGCCGGGCCAGCTTCATCTTCAACGGGGTGAATCCTTTTGGATTTCGGGACCGGGAAAGCACCCTCAAGCTGAACACTGCCAATGGACCAGTCGATGTCTTCGTCCGGATCATCAATTCCAGCTTGGCCTCTCAGGCTGTTGGGCCTCCGGGCAGCGACTTCGAGATGTCCTGGGCCGGACGTACCTTCCCCGACATCGGAAAGAAGCTGCTGACCATGCAGCCGCTGGCCAGGCAATTGGTTCACCCCAAGGACAGCGTGCTGGGGCTCATGTCCCGGGCCAGGGTGGTCGGCACCACCCTGTCCGGACTGAAAGGGCTCAAGGACCGCACCACCGGTAGACCAACTACGTACACCAAAATGGTGCAGGCGGCGTTTCAAGACCAGTGGTGGAATGATACCACGAGCGTCTTCACGCCGGTCGCCGGCTCCGCGGTGGTCCAAAAGGCTTCGGTCGCCGATCCTCGGACCCTCGTGCTGAATCCTGGCAAGGCGACCGTGAGCAGGCGCGCGCTGGGCGCCCCCCTGGGGGCCGGCCAGTACTCTCAGATGATGTGGAACTTCTCCCTCTTCTGGGGCCTCGCGGTACAGGCCTACGAAGCGACCCTGGTCTCCGACGACACGCCGTTCGACCGCTTCATGGGCGCCCCCAGTCTCGATACTCCTATTCCCCCTGACCCCAACGCCCTGACCGACCAGGAACAGCTCGGTCTGGCCATCTTCGACGACCCCGGCATTGATGGCAGCCCCGGAAATGGAGCCAAATGCAACAATTGCCACATCCTGCCCATCACCAGCGGCCACACCGTTCTCGACATGAACCCGGACCTCCAGGGGGTGCCCCAGTCAACGGAGGGCATCATCGAAGACATGGTGATGGGGGACGGGACCGTTGCCAATTACGACCACGGCATGTACAACATCGCCGTCCGCCGCACGAATGAAGACCTGGGCCGGGCCGGCACCGCGCCCTTTACCAACCGCATAACAGGGGCACCGTTCCCGCTTTCCTATGTGGAGCTGACCGCCCTGAACAGCAGCACGGCCTGTACGGATCCGAATGGTAACTCAATACCATGCTGCGTGGACGACAATCA
>CALBZH010000551.1 GCA_937889795.1 uncultured Syntrophobacteraceae bacterium
AGATATCCACTCGTGACTGGAGTTCAGACGTGTGCTCTTCCGATCTGACCCTCGGTCAGGCGGGAATCCCTCGCCGGTTCCCATCGCTCACCCCCCGAAACCGCTGTCATCGAGCTCCGAGCGTGTGAAGCCCCAAAATGACAGCTTGGTCGTCGCTCCCCCTGGTGGGGCGCCTTCTCTCTCCACGCGATCGGACAGGAAAGGGGTGGGTGATCGGACAATGGCCCCTTCGGGTGTCCCGTCTGCCGCTCGGGGGCAATCCGAGCGGGGAGTTTCGAAGTCCCCGTCCCCGTCCCCGTCTCCAGCGCCGTCCATCAAACAGCCCCAAGAGCGACCGCGAGGCGCTTCCTCCGTGTCTGCGGAGTCCAGCAAGAGTAACGTTTCCAAGGCATCCCGATCGTCTCCGCGGGGGACGACCGGCAAGGACAAGCCGCAAGAGGGGCGAAACCGCCCCGACCCTTCTGGAATCGTTGACTGGTTCATCGACAAGCGCAGTAACCAGAACTGAGAGCTGGCAGCCATGAGACCGCTTGTTTCGTTGAAGCTCCCCGGATTCATGGCTGCACTCCTCCTGGCCGCCATGGCCTTGGTCTCCTTGCAAACTCTGCGATCCGCATGGGTTGGTGCTTCTGAGCTTTCTGAGCAGGGCTGTCCCGATGAGGATTCGCAGACAGCCGTTGAGCAAATCGGTGAGGACCCGGAAGATTACGTTGGATGCAGGTTGATCCTCCAGGGGACCCTGTACCGAATGCAGGGAGTTGATCAGATCCTCTATTCCATCAAGCTGAGCTCGGGGGAGAGCTTCGAAGTTCGGTCATGGGCTCCGGATGAGGGCGCTCCGCGCGCGGAGCAGGGGGAGTCCGCGGATGACGCCCGCAGCATGACTTCATACGTCGGTCGTGAGCTCCGCATTGAGGGGAAGCTTGTGCGGGAGCGAAATGGCCGGATTGTCGTGGAAGCATCGATTGTCGAAGAGCTCGGCGGAGCTTCGGAATAGGACGGAACGGGCCTTCAGCTCAGTGATTTGCACGATAACTATTTAATGATTATTAGAAAAGCGAGGTGAAAGCTATGACAAACTCGCTGAAGCATGCTTGTGTTTACGGGAACCACGTGTATCCGGATGGATATCGATTTCACGGTTATTTCCGCGATCTGGTGTGTGAGGAAGGCAAGTGGCACGAGAGCGATGAGGATTGCGATGAGTCGAAGGTTTCGCTTGCCTATATCTACCACTGAGCTCTTATGCCGAACCTGCCTGTAAGAGTTCTTCTGGTTGGCTCCGATCAGAGCGACTTTGTGCTGTTGCGGGACCTGCTCGGCAATCCCGCGAGCGGGTCCTACGACGTGTATTGGGCGAGCGATCACGCCAAAGCCATGGAGTACCTGGCGGAAGGGTTGTGCGACATTTGTGTGCTCGACGCTCACCAGGCGGAGGGCAATGGACTCCAGCTGCTTTCGGAAATGACCATCCGTCGGTGCAAAGCCCCCGTCCTCTTTCTTTCAGCGGAGGCGGATCACGAGGTCGACGTGAAGGCCATGCGGGCCGGAGCGGCCGATTACCTGGTCAAGAAGGACCTCAATGGCCCACTGCTTGAGCGCTCCATCCGATATGCCATCGAGCGTAAACGGGCCACGGACGCTCTCCGGAAGAGCGAGAAGAAATACCGGGAGCTCGTCGAAAAAGCCAGCAGCATCATCGTGCACTTGGACTCCGACGGCACGATTGCGTTCATAAACGAGTTTACCGAAGCGTTTTTCGGCTATCCCTCCCACGGGGTCCTGGGGCGCAACGTTCTGGGGACTCTTATCCCACCGGTCGATTCCGAGGGGCGCGAGATGGCCCCTCTCCTTCGGGAAGTCTTGGTGCGCCCGGAGAGTCACACGCGTCTCGAAACCGAGGTGCTGCGGAAAAATGGGGGCCGCGCATGGGTCGTCTGGACCATCAGAGCTATCCTGACCCCCGAAGGCAAACCGGACGGGGTCCTTGCCGTTGGAACCGATGTGACCGACCAGAGACGTGCGGGGATCAGCGATATCACGGAACGCCGGGCGCTCCAAAAGCAGCTTTTGCATCGAGAGAAGCTGGCATCTCTTGGGCTGCTGGTTTCGGGAATCACCCATGAGATCAACAACCCGAACACCTTCATATCCTTCAATCTTCCCATCTTGCGGGATTATCTCTCAGCCCTGATGCCCATATTCGACGAATATGCCAGCCAGCATCCCGACTTGCGGTTTTTCTACATGCCATACCCTCGTTTCCGGGCGGATCTTTTCAAGCTGCTCGACAACATGGAGCACGGGACAAGCCGCATCACAGGGATCGTGTCCAGCCTCAAAAACTTTCTGAGGAAACGGGACGGGTCGGAGCTGCAGAAGACGGACATCAGCAGCCTCATCGAGCAGATCGTGTCCATCTCGCAGCCGGAGATCCGAAAGAAGGTCAAATCCTTCCAGGTCATCGTGCCGGAGGGACTCCCGGAGATCACCACCGACCCCGAGGCCGTTCAACAGGTGGTTCTCAACCTGCTGATCAACGCGGCACAGGCTTGTGACAAGCCCGACTCCGAGGTCACCCTGCGGGTCGGCAGGTTGGCTCTCGATAAGAGGAGTCTCTTCATTGAAGTGCGAGACAACGGAATGGGAATAGACGACGCAGTCAAAAGACGCATTTTCGACCCTTTTTTCACGACGAAAGGATCGGCGTCCGGTACAGGGCTCGGACTCTATATCTGTTACAACCTCCTGCAGAACTTGGGAGGCCAAATCGAGGTGGACAGCACCCCGGGTGCAGGAAGTGTCTTCCGCATTGTCCTGACGGACCACGGAAATGTGGAAGAGCCTGAGTCCTAAGAAAGGGATTCAGGGAGCCTCGCTCTGTCCCCGGATTCCTTCCCAACGAATTGGCCAAGGGGACCCTCCATGCACGGGCGGACCATCTCAAATTGGACTACTTAAAGATAAATGTTATTTGATCTAACCTCTTAGACTTTAATTCTCTCCCATTTTGGCATATTGCCGCTTTTCATCGCTCTTCCTTCCATCGGACGATCACTCACCGTATACTCTGTAATTATCTGAAGCGAATACGTAAAAACACTGTATTGCCTGCTCCATTCGCGGCATGTTGTTTGCCGAAGCATTACTTGGCCCGTAGCTCGGGGAAACGACGGATCGAGGTCTGGATCCCCCTTGTTCTTCCGTGGCGGGGGTGTTGAGCAATCGATGCCGCACCTTTGATACGTAAATGCATGTAGTCATGGATAGGGAATTGCCTGTAATGGGGATTGAAATACGTATGACGCTAAGTTAGGGTACTGGCACGCTTGAGACCCAAACATGGGCAATGGCTTGGACGGTTTCTCCAGACGAAGCCGGTCGGCGTGAGCACTTCATAGCAGAAAGGGAGAGCACAAATGGACAAGAGAGAATTTGAAATGAGCCGCCGAGCCGTCCTGAAGTGCGGGTTGATAGCGGGTGCGACCGTAGTCGGGTCACGCATCCTCGGACCAGCCTATGCCCAGGTGACGGATTGCGTCGAGGTGCTCCTTCCCGAGCCCGGTCCTTGCGGGGTGCAGGAAGTCTGGTCAACCTCGCCATTTATTGTGGACCCATTCAGCACCAACAACCCGCTTCCGGTTCCGAAGGCCCTCACGACGGGTTTTCGACAGCCCGTCGGGTCTCGCCGAGTGCCTCTGTGGACCGTGCGTAAGTCACAGCCCGGGTGCGTGGGTGGCGTGGTGAGCCCGGCGCTCATGCGAGCGGGCAAGCAGGACTCCTATGGAGGAATGCACCAGTTCAGGCCGGCCGATATCAATGTCGGGGTTAAGGCCGGTGTTCGTGCCGCGGATGGGGTCAAGAAATATTTGCTGGCGACAACGCCCCTGGTTTATCACATCCGGGTACAGCTCGGCCTCCACAGCTTTACCTCATCCAAGGTGAGGCCCATCGACAAGAACGGCAACTTCCTGACCCAGGCCGATCTGACCGATGCGGGCATCGCCGTCACGCTGGATGCCAACGGACGGGTGGACCTTCCCGCGAGCACTATTTACGGGTTCAACGGGACGTTCCCGGGGCCCATGATCAATGTCGAATATGGCAAGCCGGTTATCGTGCGATTTGAAAACGACCTCGACCTAAATCCCAACAACCTGAATCGGGGGGATTTCGGGGTTCCGCAATTCCTCACCCATCTCCACAACGGGCATACGGCGCCCGAGAGCGACGGTCAACCGCACTACATGCAGCACAATGACGGTGGCTACATCCCGGGTGACTTCGTCGACAACCTGTACCTCAACTGGCCTGCGGGGGGCGATCCCTGCGAGATGCAGTCTTTCCTGTGGTTCCATGACCACCGCATGCACCACACGGGCGCAAACGTGTACAAGGGCATGGTCGGACTGTTTCCGATGTACGATCCGGGGGTTCCGGTCAACCCGAGACGACCGACCGGCCCCAAGGTTCCCGGAACCGGTCTGGATCCCGGTGACGAGCGAAAAGGCCTGCGTCTCCCGGGAGTGCGGGTGAGGGGCGCTGGCGGGACCTTCAACGTCAAGTACGACATCCCCATGGCTCTCTATGACTGCCAGCTTGACGACGGCGTTGCGCCTCACGCGGATTTTCGAACCGGGGACCCCCTCATTCACTCCCTCCCGGTCGTGGACCCGGCCAGCTGCGGCGAGCCCCAGCCGGACCAGTGGGGCAAGACCTTTTTCCGCTATGCCCCGAACCATGGCTTCGTGGGGGACATCTTCACGGTCAACGGCAAGGCCTTCCCGGTTCTCAACGTCTTCAAGCGGCGGTACCGTTTCCGGTGGCTGGGTGCCTCGATCGCACGCATTTACGAGCTCGCTTTCATGACTTCCGCCGCCGGCCCGCAGCCTCGTCCCGGGACACAGGGGCAGTGGCAGATTCCCGACGGACGGTTGTGGAAGCCGAATGCGATGACCCAAATCGCCAGCATGGGAGGGCTCCTGCCCAAGCCGGTTCTCCGCGATTCCATCCAGATCTGGCCGGCGACCCGCCGCGAGGTCATCGTCGACTTCACGAACGCCAACACGGGCGACGTCATCTACCTCACGAACCTCCTGGAGATGAAGGACGGACGCAAACCGGACTTCAACCGACCAGAGGATGATCTCAACACGGTTCCGTACAAGGTGCCGATGCTGAAGATCGTCGTCGGTGGTCTTCCTCCCGAGAGGGACAACAGCATCATGCCGACCGTCAGCACGACGCTGCGACCCGCGCCGCAACTGCCAACCCAGGCCGAAATGGATCTGCTCCCTCACAGAACGTTCACCCTGGAGCAGGGTGGTGGCTTTGGCGACGCAGCCCGCTGGGTGATCAACGGCTTGCCGTTCGATCCCTCGCAGTCACTGACCTCCCTGTCTGGAGACGAAGAAGCGAATCCGGGGAACATCGGCAATCCAAAACGCGGGAAGCCTGAAATCTGGACCCTCCGGAACGGAGGCGGGGGCTGGGTCCATCCGATGCACATGCACCAGGAGGAGCACACCGTCATTGCTCGGTTTGACGGCGGCAACAACCTCATTCATCCGGACGACACCGGGAAAGAAGACGTGTGCAACCTGGATGAGAACGAGTCGGTGACGGTTTACCGGAACTTCAGAACCTTTACCGGCCCGTATGTCGCCCACTGCCACAATCTGGCCCACGAGGATCACAACATGATGTTCGGGTTTGCCATCGATCCCTGAGGCCCTTGCTCTGCGCAGCGATACCCCGGCGTCCCGGCGCCGGCTCTCCCGGACCCTCGCGCCAACGCGGGGGTTCTTATTTGATGCAGACGACAGCGTGATCCCGAGCCGCTTCGAATTCGTTAATGCGTGAGCCGGACAAGTGATTTACTATTCATCTTCGGGGGGCCTTGGCCGCTCCGGGAGGTCGTCCCGGTCCCGCCCCGAAGAAAGGTGCCGTCCATGAGGAAAGCCGCTGCTATCGTCTTGCTGCTCCTGTCGAGCACCGGAATGTTTCTGGCCGGATCATGGTACAGCGGCCGTCCGGCCCATAACCCGGTTGACGCGGGCGACCGCAAGGTTCTCTATTACGTGGACCCCATGAACCCCGCGCACACCTCGGACAAACCCGGCCTTGCCCCTTGCGGCATGCCCATGGAGCCCGTTTATGCGCAGGAAGGAAAGACGGCGGGAAGCTCCATGTCACCGGGTGGCGTGACCATCAGCCCTCGGAAGCAGCAGCTTCTCGGGGTGCGAGTGGCCATGGTGGAGGAGACGTCGCGCGATCATGCTTTTCGCACGATCGGCCGCGTGGCGCCCATCGAGACCAGGGTTTATCGGCTCCTCGCGGGAGCCCCTGGCTTCGTTCGCGAGATCTCCGAGGTGACGACGGGCAGTGATGTGCAGAAGGATCAATGGTTGGCGTCATTTTCTTCGCCCGATTCCGTTCCGTCGGTACAAAACTTCATTCTCGCTCTCAATACCATGGACCGCTACCGGGGGGACAACGCGGAGCGCTCCGCCGAGAACCTGGAGTCCAGCGCGAACTACCAGGCGCGCCTCGAGAAGCTGATGGAGATCGGGATTCCCCTGGCCCAGATCGAGGAGGTCAAGGCAACGCGCGCGGTTCCCAGGAGGACCAAGATTCTCTCTCCGATCGACGGCTTTGTGCTGGCGCGAAACATCTCGCCCGATCAGAAATTCGAGCGGGGCATTGAATGGTACCGGATCGCCGATTTGAGCCGCGTCTGGGTCCTCGCGGAGGTCTTCGAGCGGGAAGCGCAGTACATCAAGCCCGGGATGAGAGCCAAGGTGTCGCTTCCCCTGCGCGGGAAGGGCTTTGATGCAACCGTGACGCAGGTCGCCCCTCAGTTTGACGCAGCCACGCGCACCCTGAAGGTGCGTCTCGAGCTGGATAATCCGGAAAACGTACTCCGTCCCGACATGTTCGTGGACGTCGAGCTTCTCTTCTCCTTTCCTCCTGCCGTCGCCGTTCCCGCGGACGCCGTGCTGGACTCGGGGCGAAGGAAGACCGTCTTCGTCGATCTCGGAGAGGGCCGTTTCGAGCCCCGCATGGTCGAAACGGGCTGGCGCTTCGACGACCAGATGGAAATCATCAAAGGGCTCGCGGCCGGGGAGCGGATCGTGACATCGGGCAACTTCCTGATCGATTCCGAAAGTCGGATCAAGCTCGCGGCCCAGGGGCTGTCCGGGATGCCAGAAGTCGACCCCACCTGCGGCGCCGAAGTCTACCCCGAAAACGCAACGGCCACGGGCTTGACAAACGAGCTCGAAGGGAAGACCTATTACTTCTGCTCACCGAAATGCAAGGAGCGGTTTGAGCAGGAGCATCCGTCCCGGATGACCCTGTCCGGGGAGCATGCGGGGTCTGGCAAGTCCTCCGTTCAATCCAAGGAGCAAGCTCCGGCGGGCATTGCCAAGGATCCTGTCTGTAAGATGTACACCCAGGAAAACAAGTCGAGGGCCGAAAAGCTGTTTCGGGAGTACCAAGGCAAGGTCTACTACTTTTGCTCCCCGCAGTGCCTGAAGGCCTTTGACAAGAATCCATCGCGCCACGTCGGGAAATGACGGGAATCCTGTCGGCACGTATCGAGCTCCACAGCCACTTCGGGAAGAGATCATGATCAACCGCATCGTCGACTATTGCGTCAACAACAAGCTCATTGTTCTCATCCTGGTCGGGGCTGGCTGCCTCCTCGGCTGGTGGTCCATGAAGCACGTCACGCTGGACGCCATTCCGGACTTGAGCGACACGCAGGTGATTGTCTACTCCCGATGGGACCGAAGTCCTGACATCGTGGAGGATCAGGTCACCTACCCCATTGTGACAGCGATGCTCGGGGCGCCACGAGTCAGGTCGGTTCGGGGTTTTTCCGATTTCGGATACTCGTATGTCTACGTCATCTTCGAGGAGGGGACGGACATTTATTGGGCACGATCGCGCACCCTCGAGTATCTGTCCGGGGTGCTGCCGCGCCTGCCGGAAGGCGTCAGCACGGAGATCGGCCCCGATGCAACCGGGCTGGGGTGGATCTTTCAGTACGCCCTGGTCGATGATTCCGGGAAGCACAGCCTGGCGGAGCTTCGCTCTTACCAGGATTGGGTGTTGCGCTACTACCTGAAGTCGGTACCTGGGGTGGCCGAGGTGGCTCCCATCGGGGGATTCGGGAAACAGTACCAGGTGAATGTGGACCCGAACCGCCTTCGGGAATACGAAATCCCCATCAAACGGGTGGCAGAGGCCGTCAGGAGCGGAAACAGCGAGGCGGGAGGCCGCCTCATCGAGTTTGGCGGCACGGAATACATGGTTCGGGGGCGAGGATACGCCCAGTCGGTCTCAGACTTCGAAGACGTTGTCCTCTCCGTGAGCGACAGCGGGACACCGATCCGCGTCAAGGACATCGGGCAGGTTGTCCTGGGACCCGACCTCCGCAGGGGCGTTTCCGACCTGGATGGCACTGGGGAGGTGGTCTCGGGCATCATCGTGATGCGGCAGGGCCAGAATGCCCTGGACGTCATCGACCGAGTCAAGGCCAAGATCAAGGAAATCGAGCCCGGTTTGCCTGAAGGCGTCAGGGTTGTTCCCATCTACGACCGTTCGGATCTCATCCTTCGCGCTATCGGAAACCTCAAGTCCACCCTGGTCGAGGTCATCCTCACGGTTTCCATCGTGATTCTGGTGTTTCTCAGGCACTTCCCCAGCGCCATCATTCCCATCATCACCATTCCGGTTGCAGTTCTTCTGTCATTCATCCCCCTAAAGCTCCTGGGTGTCACCGCGAACATCATGTCTCTGGGAGGGATCGCCATTGCCATTGGCGCCCTGGTCGATGCCGCCATCGTGGTGGTGGAGCAGACCCACAAGCGGCTCGAGGAATGGGAGCGCGGGGGACGCCAGGGGGACTATCGCGAGATCGTGGTCGACGCCGTGAAGCAGGTGGCGGGCCCGAGCTTTTTTGCGCTCCTGGTCATCGCGGTGTCATTCATTCCGGTCCTCACCCTCGAAGCCCAGGAAGGCCGGCTCTTCAAGCCATTGGCTTACACCAAGAACCTCTCCATGATCATCGCCGCCGTCCTCGCAATCACGCTGGATCCGACCCTCCGGCTGATCTTCATACACATGAAGAGCTACTCGTTCGAGCCCGGCTGGCTGTGCAAAGCGGTGAACGCCGTGGTTGTCGGGACCATTCATTCGGAGGAGAAGCACCCCATCAGCCGTTTCTTGATCCGCGTCTACGAACCGGTAGCGCGGTGGACGCTGCGCTGGAGGTGGTCCGTCATCGGCGGGGCGCTGGCCCTAATTCTGGTCACGGTCCCCGTCTTTGTCAGGCTGGGGTCGGAGTTCATGCCCCCGCTGGATGAGGGCTCCCTCCTGTACATGCCCTCCACCATGCCCGGCATCTCGATCACCGAGGCTCAGAAGCTGTTGCAGGTGACGGACCGCATCATCAAGCAGTTCCCGGAAGTCGATCGTGTCCTCGGCAAGGCGGGGCGAGCCGAAACTTCCACGGACCCGGCTCCCCTTTCCATGCTGGAGACGGTCATCATCTTGAAGCCCAAGTCCGAATGGCGGCGGGCGAGCACCTGGTATTCCTCCTGGGCGCCAAGCTGGGCCACGGCCGTTCTGCGCCACATCACTCCGGACCATATTTCCCGGGAAGAGCTGGTCAGCGAGCTGAACAAGGCCCTCACGCTTCCCGGCCTCGCAAACGGGTGGACCATGCCCATCAAGGGCCGGATCGATATGCTGACGACCGGGATTCGAACGCCCATCGGGCTCAAGATCTCCGGCGCTGATCTGCAGAAGATCGAAGAAATCGGAATCCAGATCGAGTCGGTGCTGCCCTCTGTGCGGGGAACCCGCAGCGTTTTTGCGGAACGGACGGGTAGCGGGTATTTTTTGGACTTTCAGTGGAACCGGGAAACGCTCGGCCTTTACGGTCTGAATGTCGAGGACGCCCAGACTGTCGTGCAGAACGCCATCGGAGGGGAGAATGTGACCACCACGGTCGAGGGGAGAGAGCGGTATCCTGTGAATGTCCGATACATGCGTGATTTTCGGTCAGACATCGCCGCCCTCGGTCAGGTTCTGGTGCCCGCTGCCGGAGGACAGCGACAGATCCCGCTTGCCCAGCTCGCCGACATCAAAGCGGTCAGCGGACCATCCATGATCCGCAATGAGGATGGGCTGTTAACCGGGTATGTTTACGTGGACACCGAGGAGCGCGACCCCGAAAGCTACATGGAGGAGGCGGGCCGTCTGCTCAGGGAAAAGGTGAAGCCCCCGCCTGGCTATGCCTTTACCTGGAGCGGCCAGTACGAAGCGATGAAGAGAGTGAAGGAGCGCCTGACGGTGGTCGTGCCCCTGACACTCTTCCTGGTCCTGATGCTGCTCTATCTGAACACGCGCTCGATCACCAAAACCCTCATCGTGCTGCTGGCCGTACCGTTCTCAGCCGTCGGGGCCGTCTGGCTTCTCTATGTGCTCGGCTACAACATGAGCATCGGGGTGTGGGTGGGACTCATCGCGCTGCTGGGAGTCGACGCGGAGACCGGCGTCTTTATGCTTCTTTACCTCGACCTGGCCTACAAGAAGGCCAAGCAGGACGGTCATCTCAGGAGCCGGGAAGAGCTGAGAAACGCCATTGTAGAGGGAGCCGTCAAACGAATTCGTCCGAAGTTCATGACCGTTGCCACGACGTTCTTGGGACTGGCTCCCATCATGTGGTCCCTGGGGGTAGGCTCGGATGTGATGAAGCACATCGCGGCACCCATGGTTGGAGGAATCCTCACCTCCTTTCTCCTCGAGCTGCTCGTTTACCCGCCCGTTTTCGAGATCTGGAAATGGAATGCGGAGGTGAAAAAAGAAATCGCCCACTGACTCCGTTTTCTGTGACGGCTCAGCCCGAGCGTCGAAGCCCGCAGGATGGGTCCGTGCTCCATTCTTGAATCCTTCTCAATATCTTGTAATTACCTAATAAATTCTTATAATAGCTGTGTTGAGCACAGAGAATTCACCTGTCTTCGATCGGGGACGTCGACGTATCGCGCGCTGCTTCATCAGCCATGGCAGCCAGTGAACAGATCGGTTGACAGATATGCCTTTTGCATGGGGAGGCGGCTTTCTTCCCAGGGTCCCGCCCCGGCATGGAAAGCGACGAGGGAAAGAAGGAGCAGACGATGTCCAGACTGCTTTTGACGATAATGGTCCTGGGTGCGGCGATCTTTCTGGTCGCACCCTTCGCATGGCCGCAGGAGCGGACCGAGCCGCAGTTATCGCCGGTCACTCCGCCAATTGCCCGCGAAGGAGACTTCGCGGTGCGGCTGCTGGAAACGCTGGGACTGGGGTCCGCCAAAGATGAGGTTGAAGCGGAAAGCCTCCTGGCTTCCAAAGGAATTGCCCCGGGGAATGGCTGGATTGCCGATTATCCGGTAACTCCCACTGTGTTGGGGGAGCTGAGAGAAGCGGTTCTCACCGCTTCGGCAAGTGGAAGTCTTCCCATGGACGGGGCCAGTGCTTCGGCTGCTTTTGATTCGCTGGCGATGGAGCTGGGGATGGCTCCGGATCAGACCGCTGGAGACACGTATGCATCGGCTGGGGCTGAAGTTGTGCCGCCGCCTCCCGTGACGTCCGTCGGCGAATACCCGGCGTACTACGACACCTATTATACGGATGGGCCGCCGATCTACACCTATTACGCCCCTCCGTATGCGTACTACAGCCTGTATGATTGGGTGCCCTGGCCTTTCTTCTTCACGGGTGCCCATTATTCGGGCTTTTTCGTCTTGCGCGACTTCCACCGGCATTGCCGTTGGAACGACCGGTTCCTCGCAAGGGGGTTCGTCCGTGGAGACCGTTTCAAGAATCGGTTTCTCAGCAATCACCGTTTCGACTCGGTGCAGGGGCGAACGGCTCGGGTACGGCCTGCGGTTGCTTTCAGGGACTTGTCGCGTGCCGGTCTTGACACCACCAGGGGGCTGAACCGCGGCTCTGGAGGAAGCTCCGTTGCGGGCGTTCGGGGATTGAGTGGGCAGGGTCTCGGTGGTGGCAGGAGAGACTTGCTTTCCTCTCGAGAGGTTGCGCGAACGGACCTTTCGAGCGTGTCCCGCCGGTCGGAGGGTTTTGGAAGGCGAGCGTCCGTCCAGAATAGCCTCAGGGAACGAGGCAGCGATGGGAGCCTTGATTTCCGAAATAATACGAGATCCTCTTCGGAGTCCTTTGGCAATCGCCGGACCGATGCGCTGAGATTGGGCTCCTTCAGCCGTGGTAGCGGGGATGCGCTTCGAGGGGACAGGGCTTTCCGAGGAAGTGGGGGCAGCGGGTTTAGAACCTTCGGTTCTTCTGGAGGTCGGGAGGGAGGATCGTTTCGATCCTTCAACGCCTCTGGCGGAGGTGGAGGCGGGTCCTTCCGATCGTTCCGGTCTTCCGGGTCCTTCGGCGGGGGAGCCTCCTTCCGTTCCTTCAACTCCGGCGGTGGCGGATTTTCAGGCCGCGGCGGGGGTGGATTCTCGATGCGCGGAGGCGGAGGAGGTGGCAGACGGGGAAGGTAGCTCGATCTTGCAGAATTCTCGACCTCCACCGCCACCACCAGACATCATTTGCGCCCGGACAGCCTCAGGTAGTCAGCGAAAAGCCTGGGGCTGATGCGTGAATACGCGTCGAAGTCCGCCATGAATTCCATCCCCGGTACGATGGCCTTCACGACGGGAATGGAGATGTCTTTTCGGGTGAGGTCTACATAGAGGATACGGAATCCGTTTGCGAGCAGCAGATTCTCGATGATCTCGAGATCACCCGCCGGATGGCCCGTACTGAAGCGGGGAAGGTCTTCAAAACGCATGACGGCTACTTCATCCGCCTCCCTGGCGGGCAAAACGGCCCCAGGAAAGGCGAAGGGAACCTCCGTCAGCGCGGAGATCAGCGCCTTTTGTCCATCCAAGTGGGCTCCCGTGCCCTTGACGATTTCTCCCTGGCTGTTGACAACGTTGCACTTGTAACAGGGTACTCCCAATCCGTTGGTGAGGTCCTGAAACCGGAGGTGCAGTCCTTTTGCCTCGAAATCGGCGAGCAGGGGACCAACCAGGGAGTCGTCCCCTTCGAGGCGAAAACAACGGGACGGGCTGTAAAGGGTCGTCGCTTCGCAATCCCGCTCCAGCACCTCGAGCAGTCCACTGACCTTGGCCTGCTCCAGGGTGTTTCCCGAGGCGAGTCCTGTCGACCCGAGCCCGCTGAAAAGGCTGACTTCATCCAAATTGCAGAACAAAAAGACCGACTGCGCAGGGATCAGGGTCGGGAGGATCCCATCCTTTGTCCGCTCACCAGCTTCAAGCCAGTAGAGCGGCTCGTTCTCGTAAGGGACTTCAAGTCTCAGGCTGTTCGGGTCCAACAGGTGCCGCCCCTTCCTGGCGAGGTCCGAAAAAGAGCCGTAAGTCAAGGGGTAGTCCCGCACATACCCGAACACTCCGTCGGGTCCGAAAGAGGCGAAGGAGGAGATCCGTTCGACCATCTCCATGGAATAGGAAGCCCTGGCGCCTGCTTCCGTGAGGCCTTTCCCATAACTCGTCTGGATTCCCTTGACCGTGTAGTCGTGCCTGCCGTTTTTGACCTCGAGCTTGAGGTGCCATTTCCGGTAGAAGCCGTATGGGCTGAGGGAGGAGACGTGCCGCATTTCGCTCCCGGCAAAGGCTCCGATGGTTTGAAGCTTTTCCAGCGCGCGGCCGGCGGTTTCCTCGGGCGATGGCAGTGGGACATCTATCGAGGTCGGGCGGACGGCATGGGTCTCCCAGATAGTCCGGATCGGCACTCTGTCATGCACGTCAGCCGCAAGACATGCCTCGGAGTAAGGGAACGGCAGCCCCACGGAGCTCGGCCCAGGCAGTTCCCGATGGCCGCCGAGATTTGCTCCAAACAGGGCGGCCCACTTGCGATGCAGCTCCTGGTCGTCGAGAAGGCTTGACTTCATGTTGATCAGAGGGCTGTAGGGCAGCAGTCTCGATATCACCTCGCGACTGAAAAGATCCCGAAGGGAGGCGAATTTATCCATGGCGAGGCAGGCTTCGCAAAGGAGCGCCACCATGATGGGGTCGCGGTCCTGTGCCACGCTCAGGATCGACGTGAGCGTGTCTTCCTCCAGGCCGCAGATCATGTCGAGCAGGTGCTTGTGCATGAAGTCGTCCAGGGGGCGCCTGCGCAAGTGATCGAGATAACCGTCAAAAGAGGATTGCAGCGCAGGGATGCAGGCAAAATAGCCCACTCCGGAGCTTGTATTCGCCAAACGCAATTCGTAATGCATCTGATCTGTCACGTTCGAGAGTGCTCCAACCGCTCACGATGCCATGGCTTGCAGCTCTTCCTGCAGCACCGCTTTGAAGAGCGGAACCTTGTAGCCATTTTGCTCCATCGGCCGCGCCTTGGCCAGCGCCGCATCGGCCGCCTTTTGGATGAGGCCGGGCTCGAGCGTCTTGCCCATGATCACGTCTTCGGCCTCGCGGGTTCGCCATGGGATCGGCGCGGCCCCGCTCAGGAAAATGCGTGCCCTCCTGACGTGTCCCCCATCGAGCACGAGAGCCAAGGCCACGCCCGCCAGCGCGAAATCCCAGGACCGCCGGGCGCGCACCTTCCGATACGAGCTCCTGAGACCCTGAACGGGGGCTGGCAGCTCGATGTGGGTTACCAGCTCACCGGGGCCAAGAACGGTCTCGTGCGTGAAATCCTTCTCCGGAAGAACGAAGAAACCATCCACGGCGACGACGCGCTTCCCCTTGGGGCCCTCCACATGGACCTTCGCTTCCAGAGCCGCCAGGGCCGGCGCCGTATCGGACGGGTGGACAATATAGCAGTTTTCGCCGCCTAGAATACAATGGTAGGCGTTCTCGCCGCCCACGGCAAAGCACTGAAGGCCGCCCTTGCGCAGGCAGTGAAAATCGCCCCGGTAATACCAGCAGCGCGGCTTTTGACAAAGGTTACCGCCCAGGGTGCCCTGATTGCGGAGCTGCGGACTGGCCACTTCGGACGCGGCCCGCGCCAGCGCCCCGTAGCTCTCCATGATCCGGGGATGCCGCGCCACCTCGGAAAGGGTTGTGAGCGCGCCGATCTTGAGTCCACCCGTTCCGTTCTTCTCGATCCCCCGCAGGTTGGAAAGGCCGCTCAGACTCACCACCGCGCCGGCCGACAACACACCATCCCGGAGGCACCCCAGGAGATCCGTCCCTCCCGCGTGAATCACGGCCCCATTGGATGCCAGCTGTTTGATGGCCGCCCCGATGGAATCGACCCGAACGTATGAAAACGGCTTCATCATGGCATCATCCCTCCTTCTTTCGACCTTGGAGCAGTCCACACAAGCGAGCCGGAGTCATGGGGCTTTCGGTGACGCGCACCCCCGTGGCATGATAGACGGCGTTTGCAATGGCCGCCGCAGTCGGGATGGTCACCGGCTCCCCCAATCCTTTGGCTCCGGTGGAATTGGCTTCGGTGTCCTCCAATTCGATGGGCAAGGACACGATCTCGGCCGGCACGTCCAAGGCCGTCGGGAGCTTGTAGTCATGCCAATTCCGGTTCACCAGCTTTCCCGTGTGGGTCTGATCCAGGACGCGGGCCTCGGTCATGGCAAGCCCGATCCCCATGGTGATGCCGCCGATGACTTGGCTGTCGTAGGTGAGCCGGTTCATCACCCGGCCGCTGTCGTGGGCACCCAGGAATCTCAGGATCCGGACCTCCCCCGTTCCCATGTTCACCTCGACCTCGCAGAATTGAGCGGCAAACGGATTCACCACCTTATTCTCGGGGTTTGGCCCTCGCATTCCAACCCCGACGATCACGCCCCGCTTCTTCAGCGCCTGGACATCCTTGATCGCGAGTCTCTGGGAGGGGTTCTCCCGTACGGTGATCTCGCCTCCGTCTATAGAGAGGGAGGCCGGAGCCGCCTGCAATTCCACCGCGGCCAGCTCCAGGAGCTGCCGTTTGACATCGACCGCGGCGGCACGGACAGCGGGCGCTTCCGTCGGCACGGTCTTGCTGCCCCCACTCGGCGTCGCGTACTGCGTGGTCCCCGTGTCCGCGCTTTCGATTTGAATCAGCTCGGGCTTGATCCCGAGCTCCTCGGAGACCACCATGGCCATGACGGTTTTCGTGCCGGTACCGAGGTCGCTCGCTCCCATGTTCAAATTCACGCTGCCATCGGAAAAGAGCTTGACCACGATTGTCGACGGCGGTCCTCCGCCCCCCGCAAGATCGGAAGAGCACACGTCTGAACTCCAGTCACGAGTGGATATCT
>CALBZH010000552.1 GCA_937889795.1 uncultured Syntrophobacteraceae bacterium
GATCGGCCCTGAGGGACGGACAGGGATAAAGCTCCGGCTTCTTGGTGATCAGATTCGGGTCGACGAAGTCGACGTCATAGCGAATCTTGAAAATGTTGCCGCCGGGTCCGCCTACGAGACCGTTCGCGCCGCACCCGCCGCCGATGGCGTCACAGCCGGCCACCGAGGCCAGCGGGAATTCATGGATGGCGTTGGCGACGGGGTCGCGGTGAATCGACCAGATGCGCATGTCGGTGCTTCCCGTGGAAAACCCGATGAAGAGCGCCCGTGCCCGCTGATTGTTGAAGCCCATGGTGTCCACAAACACTTCTTCCATGAACAAGTAGTCCGGCTGCGTTGCATCCGCCGTGTTGGTGCCCAGAGCCACGGCCACCCGGGTGGTGTGCGAGGACAGGAAGCGAACGCCACCGATGGTTTCGAAGTTCCCCTCAGCGACGACATTGTCTCCGACAATCACGGGGGCAAAACGTCTCGAGTCCTGTACTGGTTGCCCATTGTTGACCGTCCGGTTGGTGGTTGGACACAACAGGTCGCCGCTGCCATCTGCCGCGGCTACAGCGGTGCCTCCAGCAATCCCGGGAAGACCCGGAAAGGGCCGGGATGTCGTACTGGGGATGCACATCGGGTAACCGGTGCTGAACGCGTTGGTGTAATTGTCCGGGTCGAGGGTGAAGCGCGGGTCTGGGCTGCAGTTGGGCGATCCGGGCAGACAGCCGGCTCCCTGTTGGATCGTGTGTCTTCCCGTGGGATCATTGAGGCGAACCATGACTCCCGTCGTGGGATCGTTGAGAGCTCCGTTCACGCGGAAATAGCCGTCTGAATAACTGATGAAGGTGACAACACCGGCCAGCGTCTCCCGGCCCTTCTCGATGAACACGTCGCCGGCGATGACATTGCCCGCGCTGGTCCGGTTCGCGGAGATGGTGGCAAACCCGCCGGTACCACTGATGTTGCAGCTGTCGCCTTTGGCAAGGCCGCTCTGTCCGGCCGCCACGCACTCGGCTGGCGCCTGCTCGAAAATCTGTTGCAACGTCAGCCGATTAGCCGGCAGGTCGATGAGCAGGTTGCGGGGCAGGATGACGTTCTGGCCTCCCACCACGATGGTGCCGCCCGAATAGATGTCGGCGGGATTGGTTAAGCTGAGTTGCTCGATTTCCCCTGATATGGGTGCGCGCGAAGCCACCTGCGCTTCCGCTCCAGCTCCCCACCCAGCTGCCAGCACGAGCAGCATGGGTACCAGGGCCCTCCAACTTATTGAAGAAAGTCTACTTTCGCTCATCGTTCGGTTCTCCTCGATAGGCAATGGGTGGGGGAGCTTGCCAAGCAGTCTCCAGTGAATCTCCAGCTTCCTGACCAACTGCCACCATGTTAAGGCCCAATATGTAAGTAGTCTACTGTGAGGTACCTAAATAAATATTGGGATAAGACGGCTTGTCGTGGCAGTCATTACTCGGCCGAAGATAGGTAATCATGGAGCGTGCCAGGTGGGTGGCTCCGTCAAGAAATGAGCAAGGGAGTGTCTTTTGGGGGGAAGGGTCGAGCTCGGTTGATGCTGAAGCGCCGCAGTGGTGGATTCCTCACCGTGCCAAATTGATCCGCTGGGAATGCATTGAATGAGTATTTATGACTAAGTACAAAGGGGGTGATCCATTTTGGACCGGTCACAAATGGAGGGGGCATCGGGAGCGATCAAGAATGAACCGCTCCCGATCCGGGTTGGAAGCCGTGAGGAATTCGCGGCACAGTGCCACGCCGGAGTAGGCTGCAGCCGATTCGCCTCACGATCCTGGAGGCATGGGAAGGGGTTTGCCGTTCAGCGTCAGAGCTCCGCCCTTGAGGACGATGTGTGAGGCGTACGTACCGCCTTGATCTTCGATGATTCCTCCTTGAATGAGCTCTGACAGCTGCTCCTGGACGAGCTCACGCTTCATGGCCTCTGCTTTGTCTCCCAAAGCCTTGTCAAGGTCTTTGCCGCCAATTCCGGTAACCGAGAGAGCAATGGATTCCACGAGCGGTTTGGGGGCGGTCAGCTTGGCTTCGCCTTCCAGATCCTTTAATACTTGAAAATTCTGGATGTTCTCTCCCCCAATGTATTTCAAGCGGCCGTCACCTTGAACTTGACCGTCGCTTGTTCCAACCGCAAGCCGAGGAATGGCCAATTCCGGTGAGCGGGAAAGAAACCTGGGAAGCAGCTCGAGGACGACCTTGACGGTCGTCTGATTGCGCGTGCTCTCGTCCGCCTGCTGCTTGTTGAGGTCCCGTAGTGTGTCGCGAAGCTTCATCAGCACTTGACTGTCGAGATTGGAGAGGCGGATTTCAATCGTCGCCTTGTTGAAATCCTTGCCGGCGGTTTTCATGCTGTCAAAGAGAACGGTGTAGACAGCTTCGAGTGCGCCGTCCTTTTCACTGACCTGAGCGGTCATCTGGCAATTGTCGGTCAGTGCCAGCTCCGCGGGGGCTCCCTGCTCATCTTTTTCGGCAAGGGCAAGCTTTTTCAGACCGAGGCGGCTTAGCCCCAGCCAGAACCCTGTGGCGCTGCTTCGCTTCAGATCGCCCTCCATGGTGGCTTGCTCGAAGCTGACCTGCACCCCCTTGGGACTCTGGATGGAAAGGGACGGCGCCACGAGCGCCATGGCTCCCACATTCCAGTCTGGTGAGATCGAGACGGAGCCGCTGATCCCCTTCCAGTGAACTTCGGGCTGTTCATCGCCGGGCAAGTGCCCGTCAAAGGGCGGAGAGGCGACTTCAGAGCGAATACTGCTGTCCGTTCCCACCACGGTAGAAATCTTAAGAGGGGCCTGGTTCTTGAAGAGCTCCTTCAGTGCCGTGGGGGCTTCCGCGGGCAAGCGGACCGTGCTGACCACCTTGGCGAGATTCAGATTCATGAGGGAGAGGCCGTGCTGGATTTCGTGCTCCACGGGGATCAAAACCGAACCGCTGACGGACTTGAATTCCAGGGAGGAGGACGCTCGGGCGTTGAGCAGGCCCCTCTGATAGTCGTATTCCTTGATCGAGATCGGACTGTCCTGAATGGTTGCTTCGATGGTCTGGCGGAAATGCTTCTCGGTTTGAACTCCAGCATAGTACGGAAGGCCAAGACCGAGCCCGGCCAGCAGCACGAGAATGACAATCGCGATGGTGACAGCCGTTCCTTTCCTCATGAGCTTTCCCTTTCCTGTGATCTCTCGTGGGCTCCGAAATGGTGTTGGATGCGTCGTGTCATCGAACGGGCAAGGATCGAGGCGGCCTTGCGTTCTGGACACCTTCGTACACTGGTTTTGAACGATTTCCAATCTTTCTTTTGTCGTTGCCTCACAAGCAGCCTGCCAGTATGCTCGATACACGCCGCATCGACTCCCATGGCTGGGATGTTTAATATGGGAGGTGGTGAATTTTTCAGCAGACTCGAGGTTGCCAGAATGTCCTCACAAAGGGGAATGATCGCGCTGATGGGGTCGGGCGAGCTGACCTCCACCATGGTTGAAGTTCACAAGGAGCTCCTGGCTGAGGTGCAAGAAGGGGCGCGAGCCGTCTTTCTGGATACTCCCGCAGGCTTTCAGCTGAATGCGGATGACCTGTCGAAGCGCGCGGTGACCTTTTTTGATCAGCGAGTTCGACATCCGATGGCGGTTGTGTCTTTCAAGTCCAAAGCGGCCGTGGATCCGCTCGCCGCGGAGCAGGCCTATGAGCGATTGCGGCGGGCGGACTATATCCTCATCGGTCCGGGCAGTCCCACGTATGCGGTGAAGCAGTGGCGGGAAACGCCGATTCCGGAGATCTTCTCGGAGGTTGTCGAGGGGGGCGGGTGCCTTGTGGCTGCCAGTGCCGCCGCGCTGACCATGGGACGGTACACGCTGCCGGTTTATGAGATCTACAAGGTGGGCGAGGACCTGCACTGGGGTCCCGGCCTCGACATTCTGCCGCGTTTCGGCTTCGATCTCGTGGTGATTCCGCACTGGAACAACGCCGAAGGCGGAACGCACGACACGCGTTATTGCTATATGGGGGCTCCGCGTTTTCAACAATTGGAATCCGTTCTGCCCGAGACGTGCGGCGTCCTTGGCCTGGAAGAGCATACGGCGTGTCTGCTCAATTTCGCGAAGGAGGAAGCGTTCGTGCGAGGCATCGGACGCATTGTTGTACGCCACGGAGGGAGGGAGACAGCGTTTGCCGCGGGGGAGAGGTTTCCCCTGGAGGTTCTCGGGGGGAGTCCCGTGCGCTCCAGTCCGTCCCTGTCCAAGGTCTCGTCTGTTGATGAAATGCCATTGGCGAGGTCCGAGAAAGACGGCTTCTGGCCGCGGGTTCAGGCGTCCGAGGAGCGGTTTCGCCGCGGCATCGACAGCATCGATCCTCGGGATATCGTGGGAGCGATGCTTGATCTGGATCGCGATCTTTGGGACGCCCATGCGGATCTAGAGAGTCCCGAATTCCTGGCGCAGGGCCGTGAGCGCTTTCGAGAGATGATCGTGCGAACGGGAGCACTCCTGGGAGGACTGCCTCGCAGCAGGATGGAATGCCTTGCGCCGGTGATCCAGGTGGCACTCGAGGTCAGGGAGCGATACCGCCGGGCAGGGCGGTGGCACGAGGCGGACGCGGTGCGTGACATGCTGGCCGAGGCTCGAATCGTCATTGAGGACACGAGTGCCGGGTCCCGGTGGAGAATGAAATGAGCCTTTCAGTCGGTCATGTGAGTGCGAGCGCCGGGATGCGTGCAGGAGTCCTCTCTGGACCTCGTTCGATCCCGGTGCGCGATGCGCCGAGGGCGGCCGACCTCGAAATCAGCAGGATCGATCTGGACCGGCTCTGGTCGGTTTGGCGAGACCCGGGCTCCATGCTTCGGTGGACCTGTCCGTTCGTGCTCCCTTCCTGGCTTCAGGTCTGGACGGACACCTTGGGACGGAAGGCCGAAGCCCTCCTGCTGGCGGTAACGGATCGAGAGCGGGTGGTCGGTCTGGCGCCCTTGATGGTTCAGGATGGCAAGGCGTCTTTTCTCGGAGATCCCGAGGTTTGCGACACATTCGACTGTGTTGTCGCAGAGGCGTATGAACCGGCTTTTTTTGAGATTCTTTTGGACCATCTGGCCCCGACGGACATCCTGAGCCTGGATCTTGGACCCGTCAGGTCCGATTCGGTGCTGATCAAGCATCTCCCGCCCGTGGCTCGATCCATGGGAATGGAGCCCCTTGTGGAACGAGTGGGCGAATCGTTCGAGGTCGCCTTGCCGGCGACATGGGAAGGATTCTTGGCCCAGCTGTCGGGCAAGCAGCGTCACGAAGTGCGTCGCAAGATGCGGCGTTTGGAAGAAGCCGGGCACGCGGAGCTACGATGCATCCGCTCCGCGGAAGAGGTTGACGGCGCCATGGAGGTGTTTTTCGATCTTTTCAAGCGGAACCGCTCGGATAAGGCCGCCTTCATGCGCGCACCCATGCAAGACTTTTTCGGAGCGCTGGCCAGGGGACTTGCGAAGGATGGCATGCTGCGGCTTTTCTTCCTCGACCTCGACCGCGAGACGGTCGCATCGACCTTTTGTTTTGATCATCAGGGCATGCGGTACCTTTACAATAACGGGTATGACGACGGGTACGGAGCGCTCAGTGTGAGCCTCGTGAGCAAGATCATGAGCCTTCGGGATGCCGTGAGCGTCGGGCTTGGCAGCTTTGATTTCCTCAAGGGAGCGGAAGTCTACAAAGAGCGGCTGGGGGGTCGAGAAGTGCCGCTCTATCAATGTCGGCTCAGCCTGAATGGCATCGACAGGTCGGAAGCGTCGAAGAGATGAGCGCGTGAAGAGGAAGGCCGTGGAACGCAAACCGTTGCGAATCGCGATGATCAGTCTCCATTCGAGTCCCTTGGGAGCAGTCGGCACCCGGGACACAGGGGGGATGAGCATCTACATTCGGGAGCTCGCCAAAGGCCTGGCCGGGTTGGGGCATTCCGTCGACATCTTCACCCGGCGCCAGCACAAGGGCCAGGATCCCTTCTTGGTGCTGACGGAGGGGGTTCGGGTGGTCCATCTCGATGCAGGCGGATGGGAGCCCATGCCGCCGGCGGCGCTGTCCAGACACGTTCAGGAGTTCACTCGAGGCGTGGAGTGCCTGCGAGCTCGCGAAGGCCTCGCTTACGATCTTCTCCATAGCCATTATTGGCTCTCTGGGCTGGTCGGCCGCCAGCTGGCGCTTTCCTGGCGTATCCCGCATGTGGTCCTGTTTCACACGCTCGCCCTCCTCAAAAACCGAGCCCTTGGGGCTGTAATCGAGCCGCAACCGCGGATTCTGGCCGAGCGGGAGCTGTGCCGAGACTCGGATGGCATCATCGCGACAACGAATGCGGAACGAGCAGCCCTTGCCGAATGGTATGGCGCCCCGCGTAACCGGGTGACGGTTATCCCGTGTGGTGTGGATTTGAATCGATTTCGGCCTTTGAATCGCTACGAAGCGCGCCGGTCCCTCGGTGTCGCCGCAAATGATCCCGTCCTGCTCTATGTGGGACGGTTCGACCCCGTGAAGGGGCTCAGTGATCTCTTGGGTGCAATGAGCCTGATCCAGAACGGACGCCCCGTCAACCTGATGTTGGTAGGGGGAGATGAGGATTCGGCGTCCGAGAGCCGGCCGGTCAGCGCGCTCGTCGACGAGCTGGACCTCGGGGGGCGGGTCACTCTGGCGGGACGGGTTGCTCATGAGCGTCTTCCGCTTTACTACAGTGCGGCCGATGCGCTCGTGGTGCCCTCCCATTATGAAAGCTTTGGACTCGTCGGCCTCGAAGCCCTTGCCTGCGGCACACCGGTCGTCGCGACATCCGTGGGCGCGATGAGGGGCCTCCTTGCTGATGGTCGGGGAGGGGTTTTGGTCAGGGGCGGAGACCCCGGTGCCCTCGCTGATGGTCTGCGCCGGATGCTGTCCGAGCATGAGGCGGGCCGTTATGCGGCGGATCGAGTGCGTGCGGTTGTGCGGACGTTTGATTGGTCGGAAATCGCCGCACAAATGGAGGCTCATTACTGGGACCTGCTGTCTCGCGCGGATCGAGGGGCACCGTCTTTCCCCGAGGGATGGCCCGTTTTGATGAGCAGGACGAGTGACGGTGCTTTCGAGCGGGTAGCCCGCGGTGTCTCCGACCGTGATTCAAGGGGCGATGAGCGATCATCATGGTCGAATTCAGGGAACGACAGGCAGAAGGATTTCCATGGCAGCCGAGCAGAAGGCCGATGTTATGGTGGTGGCGGCTCATCCCGATGACGCGGAATTTGGTGCGGCCGGGAGCGTGGCCCGCTGGAGTCGCGAGGGACGGCGGGTGGTCTATGTCGTCTGCACGGATGGAGAAAAGGGAACCAGCGATCGCACGGTGAGCCCTCGGGACCTGGCTGTCATCCGGAGGAAGGAGCAGGAAGCCGCCGGGAGAACGCTTGGCGTGAGCCGCGTGGTCTTTCTCGGATACCCCGATCAGGGTCTTGAAGACACCGCCGAATTTCGAAAAGAGATCGTCAAGGTCATCAGAAGATTCCGTCCCGAGGCGGTTCTCACCTCGGATCCCTACCGCCGCTATCTCTGGCACCGAGACCACCGTATCGCCGGTCAGGTGGTTCTGGATGCCGTCTTTCCTTTCGCGAGGGACCACCTCGCCTACCCCGACCTGCTTGAAGAAGGGCTCGAGCCTCACAAGGTTCGGGAAATCCTGTTCTGGGCCGCTGAGCAGATCAACTACAAGGTGGACATTACGGAGACGTTTGATCTCAAGCTTGCCGCGTTGAAGTGCCACGAAAGTCAAGTCCAGGGCTTTCCGTTCTCTGACCCGCGCGCCTGGCTCCTCGATCGGGCCCGATCTCACGCCGAAGGGGAGCCCTATGATCTGGCCGAAGGGTTCTATCGTGTTGAGATCCCCTGGTAGGACCGCATTTCCGTGGGCTGTATGGTGGCTGGAGGTGTTGGATGAATGTTTTTGTTGCGAGGCAGCCAATCTTCGATACGAAGCAGCGGGTTTACGGCTACGAGATCCTTTATCGCTCAGGGATGGAGAACGTCTACTCTGAAGCCGACGGAGATAAGGCATCCCTTTTCGTTATCGGGAGCTCTCTATTGGTGATCGGATCCCAGCAAATTTCTAATGGCAGAAAGATCTTTGTAAACTTCACCCGTAATCTTCTTCTTGAAGGAATGGCGACTTATCTGCCAAAAGAAATCGGCGTTATTGAAATCCTTGAAAATATTGAGCCAGATGAAAAACTGATCGAAACAATTAAATTCATTCGATCTCAAGGCTATATGTTGGCTCTGGATGATTTTGTCTTAAAGGGAAATGAATACAGTCCATTCTTGAAACTCGTTGATATCATTAAAGTAGATTTCCAGCATGCGGATGAAAGAGATAGGAAAGTTATTGCGGATCGGTTTCGTAACTCAGGCAAGGTCAAGCTGCTTGCGGAGAAGACGGAGACTCGCGAAGACTTTGAGAATGCTCTGAAGCTGGGATACGATTATTTTCAGGGTTATTTCTTCTGCAAGCCGGTTATTCTCGCCAGGCGGGACATATCCGGACGAAAGATTCACTATCTTCGCATTCTCAAGGAGCTCAGTGCGGAGAATCCGAGCTTCAAGGCAATCAAGGAGATCATCGAGCACAATCCCTCCTTTGCGTATAAGCTGCTCCAATATGTGAATTCCGCCTTCTTTGGGGTGCGTCGTGAAGTCACGTCCGTCAGGCATGCCCTGGAGCTTCTCGGCGAGGATGAGATCCGGAAATGGGCGTCGCTCGCCGTTCTCATGGAGCTCGGAAGCGACCAGCCTCAGGAGCTCCTCAGATTGAGTCTGCTTCGGGGACGGTTCTGCGAGAATCTGGCGCCCCTCGCCGGCTATAGGAAGCAAAAGTCGGAGCTGTTTTTCATGGGGCTGTTCTCCTGCATGGACGTTCTGCTGAGCAGACCCCTGCAGGAGATTCTCGAGGACCTGCCGATCCAGAGCACCATCAAGGAAGCCCTGCTTGGACAGCCAAACCCATTCAGGGTGATTCTCGATCTGGCCCTCTCATACGAAAGGGGAGACTGGACGAGCTTCCTTTCCACGGTTGCCGGGCTGGGGATAGACCAGACGACAGTGCCCGAGGCCTATTCGAGTGCCATTGATTGGGCCGACCGGATCTTTTGACGGGGACAATGTGGAGCAGCTGCAATCTCAGCTCCACATTATGACCTTTTTGCGCTATGATCGAACGCCTAATGCGCTCTTCCCCATGACTTCCACACTTCGTAACTGAGCTGTCGTTCTCCTTATTCGCGAGAGAGTCTTACTGGTTCTAACGTTGTAGCCACCATCAGGCGTCGGTGTGTCGAGTGCCGGCCCTCCGGCAAAGCTGTTCGCGGGGACACTCATTTGGCGGAGGCAGCGGTTGAGGGCTCTGGTCAAGTCTAAGGGCGGAGATGCGTCGTGCACTCCGTGAATGGAGCAGGCTGATGCACGTGTTGAGTCGGCTCAAGTTCCAGACCAAGATCATTCTCATCACTCTGGCGATGGTGGGGCTCGTGGTCCTTGCGGGAGCCATCGCCATCGACAGGGTCATCCTCCCCGCCATCGAAGACGATCTTTACGAGACCGCCAAGAGCGCCGCGGACGGGGTCATCGACCGAGTCCGAGGGGTGCGAAGCGAGGCCGATCGTGATGCTGACCTCAGAGCCAGACTCACCCCGCTTTTTTCCGTCATGCCCAAGCTTCTGTTCATAGAAGTCTTTGGTCCGGGCGATCGGCCCTCCCTCTGGATGGGCGAAGACCGATTCCGGGAGACCGGCGCTGACGTTCGTACAAGGAAGGAGAAAGCACTCCTGAAGCGTGCGACTCCGGAGGGCTCTGTTTTCGAGGTCGTCATTCGCGATCCCGGCGAATCGCCTCCCGAAACCGAGCTGGCTGTGCGCGTTGGGGTCTCCGCCAGGTCCCTCGATCAGATCACCGCAAAGCTCTTCCGGGTTCTGTTCACGGTGACACTGCTCGTTTTGGGGATCAGTTTCTTTCTCACGCGGGCCTTCACGCGGATGATCACCCGTCCGGTTGATCGGTTGATGCGCATGACGTCTGCTCTGGCCAGGGGCGATCTCGAGGAAGTCGTTCGGGGAGTGGAAAAGGAGCTCCCCTGCTGCCAGAAGCTCGAGGGGGATTTCCTGTTGCAGGAAGATCGGAAGAGCGTCGTGTAGGGAAAGAGTGTAGATCTCGGTGG
>CALBZH010000553.1 GCA_937889795.1 uncultured Syntrophobacteraceae bacterium
AAAGCGGATACTGATGGCCATGACATCATCGACCTGTGCGACGCGGTAAAACAGGGCAAATACCCTTTCCCGAGTGATGCGCGCCTATTCGTTGATTCGACGGGGTCAATCCCAGTGAGAGAAGCTCTTGCATCCCTTTCTGCACATGAGTTGCCTGCCATGCTCATGCATACGGCCCTCCTTGCAAACGGCGAGGTTGGCTTGATGGCCATTGAAAGCACTCACCACAACCCAAACATCGCGGATCTGGTCGTAAGGTTCTGGGACCATCGAGTTGACAACGACAGCCTGGCCGCAAAGCTGGAAAGACGTTCAAACTCGATGGAGAGGCAATCTGTTGGCCAGGGCTGTGATTCCTACACGATGACCATGCCCGATTCCAGGGTATCGTTATTTGCCGCAGGCATGGCCGAGAAGGCGCAGCAATTGCTCGGTGGCGCCCCCAATCATGCTGAGATTTGGATAGGGCTGCTCGATGAACATAAGCTGGGAGTCAAGTGGGACCGCTTAGTCCTCGGCGAGACTACTGTAATCAAAGAGTCCGGCTGGCAGATAAGGCTGCTCAAAGATGCTGTCGAGCAAATTCACCAGGAAGCCACGGCGTCCGGCAACGTCGAAACCGGCGGTATCTTGATAGGTCGTGTTTCCGTTCTTCACCGCTGCTTTACTATCTCACGTGTCCTGGAAGCACCGCCCGATTCTATCCGGAGTGAGACTCAATTCGTTTTGGGCACACAGGGTCTGAAAGAGCGGGTGCAGGATGTTTGGTCAAGATCCGGTGAGTCCCTGACATACGCGGGCATTTGGCACAGCCACCCGAGGGGAAGTCACCGTCCTTCCCATCAAGACCAATCCACCCTCCTCGAAATGAGGAAACACCGCTTGGGAGCACCCTGCCTCAGCCTCATTTGGACTCCAAGAGGATTTGGCGTGCTGATTGATGATGGCAGGACTGCGGCAGCGTGATGAGGACTCTTATGAACTGGAGGTCTGTTAACATGAGCAAGGATCCCTTTTGGACACTTGATGCATACACGATCAGGGCACGGCTTCGCCCATTTGCGATCATGGTCTTTCCTCTGGCAGCGGCGACGCTGGTCTGGCTGCAAGGGGACTTCGCCAGTTTGTCTATCCTGTGGGGTATACTGGTCTGGAGCGGCGGAACAGCCCTTTGCGCACAGCTTGGGAGAGACTGGGGAAGGTCGAAACAGGAAGGTCTCTATGCATTGTGGGGTGGAAAGCCGACGACGCGAATGCTCAGGCATCGAGACGCATCCAACAAAGTGCTTCTGGCCGCTTGGCACAAGAAGCTGCAAAAACTTTGTCCGGATGTGAAGATCCCCACCGAAGATGAGGAGCGTAACGATCCCGAAGCCGCGGATCATGCCTACGACGCCTGCGTTGCCGTCCTGAGGGAAAGAACGAGAGACAAGAAGAAGTTCTCCATGGTTTTTGAGGAGCTCTGCAGCTACGGCTTCCGGAGGAATCTCTGGGGCATGAGAACGGGTGGGATTACGATATCGGCCATTGGAACTGTGGCAGTGTCGACTCGTATTCTCCTAGATGTCTTGGAAAAAGTACCCGTTTCCAAGGTTTCAGTGGTAGCACAACTTCTTAACCTCGCCATCTTGCTCAGCTGGATCTTCCTATTCAATTCAGACTGGGTCAAAATCGCCGCTGACGCTTACGCTGTAAGACTTCTTGAGTCCTCCGACAGATTGTAGCACGTAGACCGAGAAGCTGTTGGACTCCGGGATTGAAGTGAGCGGTATGGCAATGGTAGGAAGTATTCGTAAATAGCACCTGGTAGGTCAGCCCCCACAAGACATGAAGCTGGCGCTACCACCTTATCTTCATTTCGAGAGTCAGGGAGACTATAAATGGAAACGATCCCCGAAGGATTTTCTGGACTGATTTACCCGCCCAGTGCCGAGAACGGAGTCTATTTGCTCTTGGGCCTACTCTGGCACCACCTGCCATATCAGATCGCCTTTGAGGAGTTTGAGATAGACCCACATCGGCAAGGATACAACCACGGAAAATGGCTGGATGCAAAGGGGAAATTCTATTCTGACGAAGAATGGCAAGACGCTACTTTTGAGTTCAAGTTGAATAGTAGCGGCCTTTTACGAGATATTGAGAAAGACCCCAACATACACTGCGATTTCCTGATATGTTGGAAACATGACTTGCCAGAAGCTGCCCTTGAAGGATACGTTGATAAAGTCATATGTAT
>CALBZH010000554.1 GCA_937889795.1 uncultured Syntrophobacteraceae bacterium
GTGAAGATTCACGTATTGGCGGCCAGCTTGGTGAGCCATTCCCATCCCTTTTCCCAGCCGTAGGTCTGGAGGATGACCTCGCAGGTGGCGTGGCTGGAGCTGGATCGATCGGGCGTGCACTGCGCGATCTGCCCTTTCAGCTTGGGGTCGAGCAGGTCGTTCCAGTCCTTGATCTCGACGCCGAGCCGCTTGAGCAGCTTCGGCTGGTAGATGATCCCGTAAGGCTCGAGCATGGTCCCAACCCAGAACTTGTTCGGATCTTTGATCGGCAGTGCCACGGGTTTTCCAATACTCGCCGGAATCTCGTCCCACACGGGCTGCGGGAGCTGCACCTTTTCGAGCAGTCCCTGGGCGGCCAGATCATCGAACAAGATGCCTTCCCCGCCCCAGAAGATGTCAGCCTGCGGGCTGCCCTTCCATTCCAGGATCTGGCCGTAGGCTACCGGCGTTCCCTTGGGAATGGCGCTGGTCTTCACGTCGATGTTCCACTTCTTTTTCGCATACTCCGCGAACGCTTTGAGTACGGGATCGTGGACGTCTTTGGAAACGGGCGTGATCAGGTACAGCTCATTTTCAATGGGCTGCGCCTGGACGATGCTCCAGCAAGGAAAGAGCAGCGTCGAAGCCAGGATCGTCAACATCAAGCATCGTTTCATATTCCCCCCTTTGGCATGGTGTGAGACTCAAGACCACGGCTCTGCACGGCGGTCACCCGACCGCGAGCGAAAGCGCGACAAACCTGCTGTCGATCGTGTGGCCAGCTAATGCGTACGGAAGTGGGGCGACGAGCGTGACGCTTCGGACACGCGTCTGTGTGGCTGCGGTCATGTCCGACCTCGATGCTGCGCGATCGGACATGACCACTATGATGGAAAGAGACCGGGTGAGTCAAGTCAATTGGGGCCAGGGGAGGGAGAGCGGAAGGGAGTCACCAGCGGGCAGGAAACGGCGAATTCCCCGTCTCATCCCAGGTAGACGAACACATATTCCTCGTCGTTGATGGAAATGACGATGCTGCCCCCCCGTGTTTCCGCATAAACCAGCCATCCAGGCTTCTTCAGTCCCCCTCACTCGACTCGGGGTGAATGCGCCCCCGCCTTCCTGTCGTACCATGCCAGCAGCATGGCATCCGGGGTGATTCTCCTGGCCTCCCGATCGGCCAATACCCTTGCAGCCGAGAAGGTCAGCTCGCCTGATGTCACGGTAAGCCGTCGGGGGGAAGCCAGCATTTCCTTCGTGAGCTCGATGCAGCCGGACATGGTGTGCTCATCCCAGAAGTTAAGGTGTGAAGCGCGCTCGACCCCACGTCGAGCAGATCGCAAGAACTATAACATGACCACCTCATCAGCGGGCTTTCTTTCTCGGCTCTGCGTGATTCGTGGCTTCGGAGCTCATCTTCATGGTGACGTCGATTCAAAATCGGCTTATTTTGGGAATGATGGCTGCAAAGCAAATCAATAAGGTAGACGTGCCGAACCCCGCTGCTGCACTGGGGAACGGGAATCCGTGGAAACTGGAGAGGGTCACAATGGAAACGACAATCAAGAGGAAAGTGAATCTAGAAGGCTTTGGCGTGGTCGAAGGTGTGTTCGTTCGGGACGAGCGTGGATGGTTCTGCCGAGAAGCGAATGGCGTCCCTTGGGATTTCCGCAATTGGGGTGCTCCGGATGCCATGGATACGCCTGAAGAGGCGGCTGAGTACCTTCTCATGTTGGATGTCGACGACCCTGCCGAGTCTTAACCACTCCCAATGGCGGGAGGGGATGAGGGGCGCTATGGGGTGGAGGAGGCGTTCGGGGCGGGAGCCGAGCGCAAGCCAGGACGAAACGGGCAGGTCTGCTGGCGGGGGAGGACCCGTCTGAATGGGGTTGTCCTGGATGAGCATTTCCCGCCACTCTCCATTCCTGCGGCGGGAATGAGAGAGGCCGGATCTCCCTTCTGTGCGGTTAGGGGTTGGTCAGCGAATCCGGTGCGGGCCAGGCGCTGTCTCTGAAGGAGAGCCAATCGAGGGAGAGCAGGATGACCTTGTAAAACCCGAGGATGGTCAGGAGGGTACCCAGAAGCAGAAGGATTTGAAGGAGCCCACCCATCTCCGATTCAAGATTCAATGCGGCAATGCTCGCTGAAGCCATGAAAGCAACAACAAAAACGAGCAGGTAAAGCCTGATGTCGCGCTTGCACTTTTCGGCTGCAAACTTCCTGGCATACTGCCCGGCCCACAGCCCCCAGCTGCCGTCCGGCTCCTGTCCGTGAGCGATGGCTGCCACCGTGGTGGCAAAGTCGTGTGCCATCCGAGGGTTGGATCCGGAGTACCGGACGAGACGCTCGGCGACGCGTTCGGGATTCATTTCGAATTTGACCAATTCGTCCTGGGTCATGTGGAAGAGCCAGAGAAACGCTCTGCTGTTCTCTCCGACTTCCAGGGTAAAGGTGCCTTGTACAGTCTGAATTTCCACCGTCTCCACGCCGCAGCTCCTCTTGTCACGTCATTGCCGGCACCGGGTGCCGGTCCCTCACAGCACCTTCAGCAGCACGCTTCTTACGCAGGGCCGACCGGGGACCAAGATCTTGGCCCTACGCCGCCCGCTCCAACTCGATGCTTGAGAGCCCGTCCTTGAGCGCACGCCGAGCTTCAGGACCGAGCA
>CALBZH010000555.1 GCA_937889795.1 uncultured Syntrophobacteraceae bacterium
CACTGCTTTTGCCTTATCTGCTCTGGGTAAGCTTTGCTGTTGCTCTTAACCTCTCCGTGTGGCAACTCAACCCGCAAGCCTTGGGCTCATAGGTTGCTGCCTGACAAACGGCCGCACAGCGGATTGGCTCCAGCCCCAGCGCGCCTCCGCCAACCGATGAGCCGTCGCGATTGCCCTCGTTTCTCTTGTGCGTCTGCCTATGCTCCGGAAACCCCGGTCCATCGGCCGCAGCCCATGGGGCGCATGCAGGCGCCACAAAGACGATTCATCATTCGCAAGCCAGAAAAATATAGAAGCGATTTCACTATATCTAGTGGATCTTTTTAAATAAAATTTACTTTGAGATAAAAGTTCTACCTAATAAGCAGGCCATAGAATACCCCTTGCTCATCATGCTGCCGCAGATTAGGTGTACTAATGAGAAGGCGTATGCGTCTTCTTTTGAGTTTGTCATGTACCCGTTGCCGATGGAACGGACAGGCTCTTGGGTTGCTTGCTGAACAGAAATCACAAGAATTAATCGCTAAGCTCTCATCGTTATTTCCCTCTCTCTGATTAGCCATGATGAACATGGCCGTGGTTTGGTCTACAGTTTCATTGGACACCGATTAAGGAGTAAGAAGGACGAAGGAGGTGTCCAACCATGAACGACCGCAATGAGAAAGAGAGAGGGCCATCGGAGGCATCCCCCACACATGCCGGAGATGGCCCGGTGGGCAAGCCCCAGCGGTTTTCCGCAAAGCTGAAATCGAAGATAGTGCTGCGCCTGCTTCGAGGTGATGATCTGGAGCTTCTCTCTCGGGAGTACGGCACTACTGCAGCGCAGATATCCCGGTGGCGGGATGACTTCCTATCAGCCGGAGAGGTCGCGCTCAAGAAGCGAGAAGATCCTGAGAGCGATGAGGTCAAGCGGCTTCGGGAGAAGCTTGGGGAAGTCACAATGGAATCTGAGCTTCTTCGAGAGAAGATCAAAAGACTCGAGGGCAACCGCCCTTTATCCCGGAGGAGGTCGAAGCGGTGAGCCACTCCCTTTCGCCCTCCACAGGAAAAGCATACGGCCTTGCCAGAGTTTGTCGCATCTGGGTGATCCCACGCTCGACGGTCTACTTTCACCGCCAGTGTCCGAGTGAGACCGGCAAGGTCCATAGAGGACCCGATGGGCCCTGTAAAGATGCCGAACTTGCCGAGCACATTCGGTCGGTTCTTACTGGCTCCCCCTTTCACGGGGAGGGATACCGCAAGGTGTGGGCCAGGCTGAGATCCAAGGGAATTCGCACCTCCATGAGGAGAGTCTTGAGGCTCATGAGAGAGCATGATCTGCTTGCTCCTCGTCGCATAAGACGCCCCTCCGGGCGAAAGAGCCATGATGGGACAATCACCACGGGGAAAGTCGACCAGATGTGGGGCATCGACCAGACCTCCTGTTTCACGACGGATGAAGGCCAGGTCGCCATCTTCTTTGCCGTGGACCACTGCTCGATGGAATGTGTTGGAATTCATGCTGCCAAATCCGGGACTCGCTTTGAAGCCCTCGAGCCGATCCGGCAGGGAGCTCGGGACTACCTTGGTGGATTTGGAAAGGGAATCGCAGCAGGGCTCTCCCTTCGCCACGACCATGGCTCTCAGTTTGTGTCCGATCTCTTTCAGCAGGAGATTGCTTTTCTTGGCATCCTTTCTTCTCCGGCCTTTGTCCGAGAGCCCCAGGGGAACGGGTGTGCTGAGAGGTTCGTCAGGATACTCAAAGAGAACCTTCTTTGGCTCAAGCCATTCCGGAATGCCGAAGATCTGAGAGAGGCTCTCCTGGCTTTCAGGATCGAATACAACCGGAATTGGATCCTTCAAAGACACGGCTATAAGACCCCGGCTCAGGTGAGAAGATCGCAATCCCAGCCAACAGAAGAGGCAGCCTGATTTAGGCGATCGATGTGTCCAAAAAACCGTGGACCTATACAGGGGAAGTCACAATGGAATCTGAGCTTCTTCGAGAGAAGATCAAAAGACTCGAGGGCAACCGCCCTTTATCCCGGAGGAGGTCGAAGCGGTGAGCCACTCCCTTTCGCCCTCCACAGGAAAAGCATACGGCCTTGCCAGAGTTTGTCGCATCTGGGTGATCCCACGCTCGACGGTCTACTTTCACCGCCAGTGTCCGAGTGAGACCGGCAAGGTCCATAGAGGACCCGATGGGCCCTGTAAAGATGCCGAACTTGCCGAGCACATTCGGTCGGTTCTTACTGGCTCCCCCTTTCACGGGGAGGGATACCGCAAGGTGTGGGCCAGGCTGAGATCCAAGGGAATTCGCACCTCCATGAGGAGAGTCTTGAGGCTCATGAGAGAGCATGATCTGCTTGCTCCTCGTCGCATAAGACGCCCCTCCGGGCGAAAGAGCCATGATGGGACAATCACCACGGGGAAAGTCGACCAGATGTGGGGCATCGACCAGACCTCCTGTTTCACGACGGATGAAGGCCAGGTCGCCATCTTCTTTGCCGTGGACCACTGCTCGATGGAATGTGTTGGAATTCATGCTGCCAAATCCGGGACTCGCTTTGAAGCCCTCGAGCCGATCCGGCAGGGAGCTCGGGACTACCTTGGTGGATTTGGAAAGGGAATCGCTGAAGGGCTCTCCCTTCGGCATGACCATGGCTCCCAGTTTGTGTCCGATCTCTTTCAGCAGGAGATTGCTTTTCTTGGCATCCATTCTTCTCCGGCCTTTGTCCGACAACCCCAGGGGAACGGGTGCGCTGAACGATTCGTGAGGACACTCAAAGAGAACCTGCTTTGGCTGAAGTCCTTCCGGAATGCCGAAGAGCTCAGAGAGGCTCTCCTGGCTTTCAGGAACGAATACAACCGTAATTGGATCCTTCAGAGACACGGCTATAAGACCCCGGCTCAGGTGAGAGAAACGCAATCCCAACCAGCGAAAGATGCAGCATGATTTAGGCGATCGAGGTGTCCAAAAAACCGTGGACCTATACACCTTCGCGTAACATTGTAAGCAGAAAATCAAGCCAGCAACTGCCAGGATCTTTGTCACCGTTATGATGTTTTTTATGGGTGCGCCCTGCTCCTACTGTCACCGATCGAATTGAGTCTGAGCTTCAATGGCGGCTTTCAGCCCACTCGAAAGGGTGTCGCATGCCGTGACCACTTGGGGTTGGTCCTCGAATTGCTTGAACATATCGGGCGTTATCTGGAAATTCTCGAACTGCTCGGGAGCAAGCCATCTCGCCGGTCCGCCATAAAGGCAGGTCGTTCCGTAGCCGCAGACGAAGCAGGGCGGCGTCGCGCTGTTGAAATAAATCGAGCCGAGTACGTTGCACTCGAAGTAACTGCTAAATCGGTAAGCGAGATCTTCCGCGACCTTTTCAGCTTCGTGCCCGCCGACCACCACTGTTGCGACTGGTTTTCCCTTCGTTACCATGCGAACATGCCGCAGAGGAAAAAGTCGCTCGAGGAAGGTGTGCGTAAATGCGTTTGAGTGGCCGAAGTAGACGGTGGCGCCGATGAGCAGGGCGTCCGCGTTGACGATCTTGTCGTAGAGAGGCGCCATGTCGTCTTTCTGGATGCAGCGGTTGGTGTCCGCGCATTTCACGCATCCCACGCAGGGGTTGA
>CALBZH010000556.1 GCA_937889795.1 uncultured Syntrophobacteraceae bacterium
GCTTGATACCCATCCTGGGAGCTCAGGACCTCGAATCCCGCTCCCCTGAGATGGTGATCGAGCAACCGCAGAATGTCCTCGTCGTCTTCAACAACCAAAACGGTCGTATTCATTGAGCGCTCTTCCGCTTGGCAAAGGATCGATGCAAGACCTGATCCCGCAACAGGATTGATATTCCTAACATAACGTGCTTGATGTCTGCATTCAAAAACAATCAGCGTGCTTCTTCCCTACCGAGGGTAAGGACAGTATGGACCGATGAGAGGGCTGTCAACCCGGTCAATCATGAATTGCCTCCAATCATTCAGGCGATCGTCGGATTCGTGGACGAGCTTTCTCCGCCCCATTGTCCTTCTGCGCATTCAGCTGCCGGAAGCGTTGCCAAGCGATCAAGAACCGAGTCAGCCCCTCCGTGTTTCAGGTCCCGTCGCCTTTCATTTTGAAACCTTTCCTCGAGACCTTCATTGCCCTTTGAAATCCGGCAAGCCGACGGACCTGGGCAGGAAAAAGCTAAGCCACTGTAATCATATGATTTATCATCAAGATAAGAAATGGCATCAGCCTTGCCTTTGGACAGGTGATCAAGGAGAGAAGCGATGAGCCTGAAACCGAAGTTGATCATTACCCTGTGCGGCCCGTTGGTGATCCTGGTTGCGGTTGGACTGATGAGCGTCCGGACCGTATCCCTGTCGAGCAAGGCGATCGATCGAATCTTCCGGGAGAACTTCGACAGCGCCGCGGCATGTTTCAGAATGAAGGGCGCCATCGAGCGCCTTGATCGGATCGCTGAGCTTTCTTTGTGGAAGCACAGCGAAGGACCAAACCAGGATAGTGAAGCTTCTGTCGAAGAATTTGAGACGAGTATAAGGTTCCAGCAGGGAAACGTGACGATTCCTGGAGAGCAGGCGCTCACGGACCACCTCAGCGCATTGTGGGAATCATACCAGGGTGAGCACGACCGATTCATGCAGTTGCAGACCTCAGCGGAGGCACGGCAAGACGATTACTTGAAATCCCTTTTGCCCCTTTCCCGAGAAGTCAGGGACGCGGTGCAGCGGATTATCGACATCAACCTTCAGAACATCGTTTCGGCCGATGGCCAGGCACGCCAGCGGGCTGTCGGCACCACCAACAGGATGATCGGACTGGTTGTGGCAGGCGTTGCGGTCACGATCCTTTTCATGGCGGTGATCGGACCCTTCGTCGTGACGCCGATCACCCGCCTCACCCGGTCTGTGCGGGAGATTCAGCAGGGAAACCTCGATCTCGTGGTGAAGGTGCATTCAAGGGACGAAGTTGGAGAGCTGGCCCGGGCCTTCAATGAGATGGCGGCAAGCCTTCGCGAATTCAGGCGCACGGGTCGAGCACGCCTTCTCAGAACGCAGCGCGCCACGAAACTGGCCCTGGATACCCTCTCCGATGCCGTGGCCATTTGCAGTCCGACCGGTGAGGTCGAGCTCTCCAACAATGCGGCGCAGCACTTGTTCGGTCTCAAGCCCGAATCGAGCGTCGAGGCAGCCGGGAACGAGAAGATCGGTGAGCTCTTCATCCGGGCCAGACAGGAGCTCCGGCCTGTCGAGCCGAAGGGGTACGAGGCGGCAATCCAGATCTTCCAGAATGGCGAAGAGTGCTTCTACTTTCCTCGAGCTGTCCCTATCCTGGATGACGACCACCGTCTCATCGGAATCACCTTGGTGCTTTCGGACGTGACGAGCACACGCAGGAGCGATGAAATCAGGGGCGGATTGATCTCCACGGTCTCGCACGAGCTGAAGACCCCGCTAACATCCATCCGACTCGCCACCCATGCACTCCTGGGCGAAAAGCTCGGCCCCCTGTCCCCCAAACAGATCGAGCTCCTCGCCGCGGCTCGGGATGACAGCGACCGGCTTTATCACATCATCGAGAGACTGCTTGACCTCGGCCGGATGCAATCGGGACGTGACACCCTGGAGCTCAGGAGCGTCAACACGGAACAGATCGTCGTCGAGGCCGTGGAAGAGATGCGATCCGCCTTTGTGGATCGAGGCGTGGGGATTCTCATCGACGTGCCTGCGGACCTTCCGCCCGTCCTAGTGGATACGTTGCGCATTGACAGCGTCTTTACAAATCTCTTGAGTAACGCGCTGAAACATACGGCTCCTGGCGGGCAAGTGACTGTCTCGGCCCAACAGGATCAATCCCTGGTCCAGTTCTGCGTCGAAGACACCGGCTCGGGAATACCCGAGGAGTATCTTCCCCATATCTTCGAGAGGTTCTTCCGGATCCCGGGCCAGGAACAGCAAAGAGATTCAGGCTTGGGACTTGCGATAGTCAAGGAGATCATCGAAGCACACGGCGGGAAGATCAATGTCGTAAGCGAGCCTGGAAAAGGAGCACGGTTTGTATTTACTCTGAAAACCGCTGAGTCCGTTACGCCAAATATATAATAACGTGACCGCAGCATGAAGGAGACCTGATCCATGGATATTTTATACATTAGCTTGACACTGTTCTTTTTCGCCTTGAGCATTATCTATCTTCTATTCCTGTCAGGAGAGAAAAAATGATTGAAGACTGGATTGCAGGGACTGTCGCCTTTGCATTAATCCTCTATCTATTTGTCGCGCTTCTGCGTCCCGATAGATTCTGATCCCTGGAATAGTGAAAGGAAATGTACCAATGGATACGACGGGCTGGCTCCAACTCACCATCTTCGTGACCGCGCTCATAGCGGTGACCAAACCGCTGGGACTCCACCTCGTGCGTGTCCTGGATGCTAACGGCAAAACGTGCATCGACCGATTCGTCGGACCGGTGGAGAGACTGGTCTATCGCCTACTCGGGGTGGACAGGACCGAGGAGCAAGACTGGAAGGATTACGGCATCTCGATGCTTGTCTTTAGTGGCGTGGGTCTCCTGTTCACCTATGCCATTCTGAGATTGCAGGGTCTGCTTCCGTTGAACCCGCAGCGTTTCGGGTCGGTCTCACCGGACCTTGCCTTCAACACGGCCGTGAGCTTCACGACCAACACCAACTGGCAAAGCTACGGAGGGGAAAGCACCCTTTCTTACTTCTCCCAAATGGTCGGCCTTACGGTTCACAACTTCTTCTCGGCGGCGGTCGGCATTGCGGTCGCCGCGGCCCTGGTGCGAGGCATCGCTCGGGACAAGTCGTTGACCGTCGGCAACTTCTGGGTCGACCTGACGCGGGTGTCCCTCTACCTTCTCCTTCCGATCTGCCTCGTGCTCGCCGTGTTTCTGGTGGCCCAGGGAATGATCCAGAACTTCAAACCCTATGATAGATCGGAAGAGCGTCGTGTAGGGAAAGAGTGTAGATCTCGGTGGTCG
>CALBZH010000557.1 GCA_937889795.1 uncultured Syntrophobacteraceae bacterium
GGCAACGACAAGCTGGACGAGCTTCTCCAGAACGTTATCGCCAATACGGAATCCTTGCAGCAGTTAGGCAAGGAAGTGGGCGTCGAGCCGAAGCAGGAAGTACCGCCCAAGCAAGAGTAAAGGAGAGGGACTATGGCAGAAGTGGAACAACAGGGACAGGCACAGCCCGCTGAGGCCGAAGCGGTGCAGGAGGAAAAGGGCCTTCTGGATCAAATCCTCGAGGACGGACGTCTGGCGCGCGATGCGACCCAGCGCGAATGGGCCAAGGACCTCGTGGGGGAATTCGTGAAGCAGGTCATGGAAGGCGCCATGGTGATTTCCAAGGACACGGAAGCCATGGTGAACGCCCGGATCGCTCAGATCGACAAGCTCATCTCCATGCAGCTGAACGAAGTCATGCACCACCCGGACTTCCAGAAGCTGGAAGCCTCATGGCGGGGTCTCCATTACCTGGTCTTCCAAAGCGAGACCGGGGAGCGGATGAGGCTCCGCGTCATGAACGTTTCCAAGAGGGACCTTCTCAAGGACATGGAGAGGGCGACGGAATTCGACCAATCCGCTCTTTTCAAGAAGATCTACGAAGAAGAATACGGCACCTTTGGCGGTGCGGCCTACGGGGCCCTCATTGGGGACTACGAATTCAGCAACCATCCCCAGGATCTTTCCCTGCTCGAAAAGGTCTCCCAGGTAGCCGCAGCGGCCCACGCCCCGTTCATCTCCGCCGCGTCGCCCAAGCTCTTCAACTGGGAAGGCTTCACCGAGCTGGGAGGCCCGCGTGACTTGGCCAAAATCTTTCAGAGCGTCGAATACGCCAAGTGGAAGTCCTTCCGGGAATCGGAGGACTCCCGTTACGTGGCGCTGGCGCTACCGCACATCCTCATGCGGCTGCCGTACGGCCAGGAGAACATCCCGGTTGAGGCGTTCAACTACGAGGAAGGCGTCGACGGAACGGATCACAGCAAGTACCTGTGGGGCAACGCGGCTTACGCGCTGGGGACCCGGCTGACCGAGGCCTTTGCCAAATTCAGCTGGTGCGCCGCCATTCGCGGGGTCGAGGGCGGCGGCCTGGTCCAGGGCCTGCCGACGCACACCTTCAAGACCGACGAGGGCGAAGTGGCGCTCAAATGCCCCACCGAGATCGCCATCACGGACCGTCGCGAAAAGGAGTTCGCCGATCTGGGATTCGTGCCGCTGGTGCACTGCAAGGGAACGGACTACGCGGCGTTTTTCAGCACCCAGACCGCCAACAAGCCCAAAACGTACGACACGGACGCCGCCAACGCCAATGCGCGGCTTTCCTCCCAGCTCCAGTATCTCCTCGCGGTCTCCCGATTCGCGCACTACCTCAAGTCCATCATGCGCGACAAGATCGGGAGCTTCATGACCCGCAAGAATTGCGAGGATTTTTTGAACCGGTGGATCAGCAATTACGTGCTGCTCGACGACGATGCGGGGCAGGAAGTGAAGGCGCGGTTCCCGCTCCGGGAAGCCCGCATCGACGTGAGCGAGGTTCCAGGCAAACCGGGGGCTTACCGGGCTGTGGCGTTCCTCAAGCCGCACTACCAGCTCGATGAGCTCACCATTTCGCTGAGGCTGGTCGCAAACCTGCCTCCCCCCGCGAAGGCGTAATCCATGGGTCAACAACGCAAGGCAAACCAAGACCACAAAAGGAGGTAACCGGCCATGGCATTTGATGCGTTCATCAAGATCGACGGGATTCCGGGCGAGAGCACCGATGACAAGCACAAGGACTGGATCGAAGTGCTCTCCTACAGCTGGGGCGTTTCCCAGCCCAAATCGGCTTCCGCGAGCACCGCGGGTGGCGCTTCGGCGGAGCGTGCGGACTTTCAAGACTTTTCCATCGTGAAAGCCCTGGACAAGGCCTCACCGAAGCTGGCCCTCGCCTGCGCGGGCGGCAAGCACGTCAAGGAAGTCAAGTTGGAGCTCTGCCGTGCGGGCGGCGACAAGGTCAAGTACATGGAGTACAAGCTGAGCAACTGCATCATCACTTCGGTGCGCCGAGGGGGCTCCTCCCAGGGCGGCGAGACTCTGCCCCTCGAGGAGGTCGGATTCGACTACGGCAAGATCGAATGGACCTACACGCAGCAGAAGCGCGAGGACGGAAGCGGCGGCGGTCAGGTTTCCGCCAACTGGGACCTCCAGGCGAACAAGGGTGCATGATTCGAGGACAGGAACGAGAGACCTAGACTGGTAGCGCCGCCTTCCACGGCGGCGCTTTCGGGTCTTCGCATCAGGCTCAGGCTGCACGCCGCCGTGGAATGCGGCGCACCCGTTTTCGGGCGCCGGCTTTCAAATCTGCCGTAACCGTTGGAGCTGCTCTCTGTGGCCGCATCATTAAAGGACGTCCGTGCATCGATTCTGGACAGGCTGATCGACGAAGAGCCCGGCATATCCCGGGAGCCTGTTCAGCTGAGGCTTCACAGCGTCGGGCAGATCAAGGGGGCGGTCATTCGGGACTTGGAGAATTTGCTCAACACGCGGCGCAATATCATCGTGCCGCCACCGGCGTACACCGAATTGAACCAATCGCTTTTTGTCTACGGGCTTCGCGATACGACGTCCCACAACCCGCGCAGCCCGGCGGCCAAACAGCAGCTTCGGCTGGAGGTGGAGCGAACGATCGCTCGGTTTGAGCCAAGGTTGAAGAACGTCTCGGTGCATGTGGAGACTCCCGGCCCCAACGACAGGACACTCCGGTTCCGCGTGACGGCCATGCTGGTCGTGGAGCCCATATCCGAGCCGATTG
>CALBZH010000558.1 GCA_937889795.1 uncultured Syntrophobacteraceae bacterium
GAGATATCCACTCGTGACTGGAGTTCAGACGTGTGCTCTTCCGATCTCCCTCGCCTATCTGAAAGGGACGGGGCGTTTTTCACCTGCGTTCCTCGACTACCTCCGAAGGTTTCGGTTCACAGGGACCGTCCGGGCGATTCCCGAAGGGCGCATTTTTTTCGCCAACGAGCCGATCCTCGAGGTGAGTGCGCCCATTATCGAAGGGCAGCTTCTCGAGACCCTCCTCATCAACGTCATCCAGTTGGAGACCCTGGTTGCGAGCAAGGCGGCCCGGTGCGTCGAGGCGGCGCAAGACCGTGGGATCATCGATTTCGGGCTTCGGCGAACGCACGGAATCGACGCCGGTCTTAAAGCGGCCCGCGCCAGCTACCTGGCCGGTTTTTTGGGAAGCAGCAACGTGCTGGCCGGAAAGCTCTATTCGATTCCCGTCTTCGGTACCATGGCGCATTCCTACGTGACGAGCTTCCCGACGGAGATGGCTGCCTTCAGAGCTTATGCCGAAGCGTTTCCGGACAACACGGTGCTCCTCATCGACACGTACGATACGGTTTCCGGGGCGAGAAAAGCCGTGGAGATCGCCCGCTCCCTCGCCGACCGCGGCAAGTCCCTTGCGGGGGTGCGGCTGGACAGCGGTGATCTGGCAGCGCTGAGCCTTGAGGTTCGCCGAATTCTGGATGAGGCAGGCTTTGCGGGAGTCCGAATCCTCGCCAGCGGCAATCTTGATGAATTCCGGATCGCTGAGCTGATCGATGCGGGGGCTGCCATCGACCTGTTTGCGGTCGGCACCCGCATGGGGGTCTCCGCCGATGCCCCCTATTTCGACATCGCCTACAAGCTGGTCGAATATGGCGGCCGGCCGCTGCTCAAACTCAGCACGGGCAAGAAGACATGGGTGGGGAAGAAGCAGGTTTATCGTTTCAGAAGTCAAGACGGCGTTATGGATCACGATGAGCTGTGCCTCCTGTCTGAGCCCGCCCCAGGAGGAGAGCCCCTATTGGAGCCGGTGATCGAGGGCGGTCGCGTCGTCCGTGGGGCGGAGTCGTTGGCGGCGATACGGTCCCGGTTCGAGGCGGAGAGGAAGGCGCTTCCCCGATCCTGCCGCTCGATCCACGAGACCTCCCCGTATCCGGTCGTGATCGGGCCGGGGCTTCAGGCTTTGGAGGAGGCGACGGAGAAGAGGGTCGCGGCGGTCGAGGTGGTCTGAACAGGGTGGGCTTGAAGCCTTTAGGGTGCGGTGATCGGCTTGCGAATCCAGCGGAAGAGCCGGTGCTCGCCTTTCCCGTGGGGCAAGGTGTAGGGGATGGGCTCCAGCATCTGAACGACTCGCGATTCCGACCACGCTTCCTGGATCCGCGTATCGGCTTCCGGCTCTGCGGGGCCGGCCCAGTAGGCGAAGACACCTCCGGGCCGAAGCCCGTTTGCGGCGAGGTCGGAGAGGTGCTCCCTTTCCAGCCGGACGGCCCGCATCGTCATGCAATCCACCGGGGGATGCCCGTGCCCCGTCGTTGTCCTCAGCCAGTCCTCCCACGCTCCATGAAACACGCTCAGGTTGGAAAGCCGTAGCTGCGTTTTCAGGACGGTGAGAAAGCTCGCCTTCTTGCGGTTGCTTTCGATCAAGGTCATGGCGAGGTTGGGACGAGTGATCGCGATCACGACGCCTGGAAACCCCGCTCCGCTTCCGATGTCGGCACCTGCGCCTGCCGACGGAAGCCACCGGGAAGGAAGCAAGGAATCCAAAATGTGGCGTGCGAGAATGTCTTCGAGATCCGTGACGCGCGTGAGGTTGGTGCGGCGGTTCCATTCCAGCATGAGTGATACGTGCTGCAGGCACTGCTGGACCGATTGAGCCGGCAAGGTGATCCCTTGGTCCAATGCGTGCTGAATCAGCGCGGCAGCGAATTGCTCCTCCTGCATGGCGACCTCGCCTTGGCTCATTTCCCGATGCAAAACTGAGAAAAGATCTGGTCCAGGACCTCATCGTTCCCGTCTAGGCCCAGGATGGCTTCAAGCTCCTGCCGGGCAGCGCGCACTTCCAAAGCCGTCAGATCGGGGCTGCTCCCGTTCGTCAGAGTCTCGACCGCACGCTCGAGGGAAGCCACCGCCGCCTGCAGCAACCGTTTGTGGCGCAGATTCGGAATCACCTGGGATCCAAGCGTTTCGATCGGCCTGCGCAGGAGGAGAGCTTCCAGGGTGGCCTTGAGCCTCTCGATGTCGGCGGGTGCGAGAGCCGAAAGCGAAATGCTGGACCTAGAATCAGTAAACCGAGCGGCCACGTCATCCGCCTGGAGGACGGGTGGAAGGTCGGCCTTGTTCAGCACGATCAAATGGGGCCGGGCTCCGATGAGCTCGCGGACTGCCTCGTCTTCGACTGACAGGGACTCGCTCTGATCCAGGACCCAGAGAATAAAATCAGCCTCTTCAAGGGATCTTCTGGCTCGTTCCATGCCGAGTGCCTCGATGGGATCAGGCTCCTGGCGCAGTCCGGCCGTGTCCAGAATACGCACCCGGGTGCCGGACACGATGAAGGAATCCTCGACGACGTCGCGGGTTGTCCCGGGGATGGGGGTGACGATGGCGCGGTCACGGCCCACGAGACTATTGAGCAGGGAAGACTTCCCGACGTTGGGCCTTCCGACCAGGACGATCTTCAACCCTTCCCGAAGGACTCTGCCTTCGTCCGCGCGACGAATCCATTCCCTGAGGGGAACGATCAGCTCGTCTTGGATGCGGATGGAGAGGGATTTGGCCTCCTCGACTGCTTCCTCATCGAGGTCATCAGCAAAATCGATGGACGCTTCGAGCGCGGCTTCGATGGCAATCACCCGGTCGTGAAGTGCTTCAACCGTCTTCCCTACCCCGCCACTCAGCTGTTGGGCGGCACAGTCGAGACTCCTGCGGGTCCTGGAGTGAATGAGGT
>CALBZH010000559.1 GCA_937889795.1 uncultured Syntrophobacteraceae bacterium
GCATCGCTCTGGGTCGAGCGGTCTTTGGGTCGGAAATATCAAAGAGCTTCGTGACGGAAGGGTGACTGTGACCCTTCGCCGCACGCTTCAGGCGGGAGACCGGCTTCGGCCCGAATCGGAGGAAGGGCGGGAGAAGGAAGCCTTCACGGTCGGTAAGATCCTGGCGATGGATGGGCGGACACTCACGCAGGGAAAGGCCGGGGAAACCGTTCAGCTTGCAGCGAAGGCGGATTGCCGTCCGGGAGAGCGGCTCTTCAAGGTGGGCACCAAGACGACCGGCCTGCAGCAAGCCTGGAAGCGCATCCAAGCGGACGCACCGGCCGGATCGCGCAAAGGGCGCGCGGAGAGGCGGTCCGCCGATTTTAGTTGGGAGTGGCTCGCGCCGCGCCGGGGGGCGAGCGCGGTTGCCGGCTGGATCACCAAGGTCGGCTCCGTGCAGGACCTGTTCGAGGCCTTTGAGACGCCCGCCGACTGGGTGATGCTCACCGCTTCCCGCTCGAATCTGGAAAAGCTTGCCCGTCTCAATCTCAGCGCCGCGAGACAGCGAAAGCTCATCTGGGCGCTTCCCTCTCTCATTCAGGAAAGAGAAGTGGAGTATTTCCGGGCGGCGGTCGGGTGGTTCATCGGTCGTGGGTTCCGGGCGTGGGAGCTGAACAACTGGGCTCATTTCGATTTGGTTCCGGAGCGTCAGGGGCTCCGTCTGATCGCGGGAAGTCGGATGAATGTGAGGAATCACGCCGCCGTAGCCGCCCTGGGCGAAATGGGATGCGGCAGCTGCGTGCTTTCGTTTGAGATTACGCGGGCGGAGCTCGAGGCCATGGCACTGGTCCCCGGCTCCGCGGAGCTGATCGTCTGCGTGCATGCGTGGCCCCCGCTCTTCACGTCCCGGCTCATCCCGCGACTTTTGGAGGAGAAGCCGGTGTTGACCCCTCGAGGGGAGACCTTCTTTTTCCGGAAAGCAGGTGGATTCAGTCTCATCTATGCCGATCAGCCCATGAACTGGTTCGAGCAGCTGGATATGCTGGCACACCTGGGATACCGATCCTTTCTCGTGGATCTGAGCGACGGACCACATCGGCAATCCCTTTCCGTGGCTGCCCTGATGGCGGCTGCGGGGAGGAAGCGGCTGAGCGATCCGCACTCCCTGTTCAACTGGGACCGGCGCCCCGTATGAGCGTATGGGCCGGGTGCAAGGAAACTCTTGATTTGCACGAAACACGTGAATAGAATTTGGTCCGCGCTTCATCCGAGATGCATGCGCGGTCCCGCCGGATGGCGGAGTATTGCGGCGCGGTGGGCTTGGAGCCCACGGTGCCATTGACAATTCGAATTGAGTTGGAGCCAACGGCTCGATGGAAGGGAGAATGCCACTGGGGCGACTCCCTTTTTGATTTTGGAGCGTTGGATCAAAGAGGGAACGATGGGCAACCGGGCTTTCAGCAAATATCGTCTCGTGTTTTGGATGCTGTCCCTGGTGTGGGTCAACGGCGTTCACGGGCAGGAAGGACCTGCGGGGGTGGCGAAGAAGGCGGCGGAGACTTTGGCGACAGAACAGCGCGTGGCACTGGTTATCGGGAACGATGCGTACGAAATGGCACCGTTGCGAAATCCGGTCAACGACGCCCGAGCGATGGCCCGCGTGCTGAGTCAGGTGGGCTTCCAGGTGACCGAGCGGGAAAACCTCGGCCAGAAGGAGATGAAGCAGGAAATTCAGGCCTTCGGCCAGAAGCTGCTGAATGGGGGTGTGGGACTGTTTTACTATGCGGGCCACGGCATGCAGGTCAATGGTCGAAACTACCTGATCCCGGTCGGCGCAAGAATCGAGCATGAAAAGCAGGTGGAATACGAGAGCGTGGACATGGGTGCCATGCTGGCCGAAATGGACAACGCACGCAATCGGATGAACATTGTCGTCCTGGACGCTTGTCGGGACAATCCGTTCGCCCGCAGCTTCCGCTCCACGATGCAGGGGCTGGCATCGGTGAACGCCCCATCCGGGACGTTGATCGCGTATGCCACGGCGCCAGGCTCCGTGGCGAACGATGGGCCTTCGGCCCACGGCATCTACACGGGCGAGTTGGTCAAAGTGATCCAGAAGCCGGGGCTGCGCATCGAGGACGTGTTCAAGAATGTCCGTTCTGCCGTTCGGGAAGCGACGCAAGGCAAGCAGATCCCTTGGGAATCCTCCTCGCTCGAGGGCGATTTCTATTTCCGCAAGCCTGCTCCAGAGCCCTCGGCTCCAGCGGTTGCCGAAAAGGGTCCGACCACTCCCGCGGCTCCACCGTCCCGGAGCGAGCCTGCCCCGAAGCAAGCCAAGACTTGGCGTGAGCCGGTTTCGGGGATCGAGTTCGTGTTCGTGCCGGGAGGGTGCTATTTGATGGGGAGTCCTCAGACCGAAGGCAGCCGCCACATGGACGAAGGGCCTGTCCATGAGGTGTGTGTCAAGGATCTGTGGATCGGGAAGTATGAAGTGACCAACGGCGAATTCCGGAAATTCCATCAGGAGCACAACAGCGGTGCTTACGAGAAGCACTCGCTCAACGGGGACCGTCAGCCGGCGGTTCATGTGAGCTGGGAAGACGCGAAGAGCTTCGCCCAGTGGCTGACGGAGCAGAACGGCGGTCAGTATCGGTTCCGACTGCCCACGGAAGCCGAGTGGGAATATGTCGCCCGGGGCGGCGTGAAAAGCTCGCGCTACTGGGGGGATGAGCCGAACCGGGCCTGCGAGTTTGAAAACGTGGCGGATTCCTCTGCAAAGAAGTTGTGGGGGTGGCAGGACATCCACCAATGCGACGACGGGTATTCGGCAACAGCTCCGGTCGGCAGCTTTCAGCCCAATGGCTTCGGTGTGTATGACATGCTGGGCAATGTATCCGAATGGTGCGAGGACATCTATGGTGTCGACGTGTACGCCAGCTATGACCGCGACAATCCCTTGCACCGGGGCTGGGGTGCGGGAGTGGACCGGGTGGTCCGTGGCGGCCAGTGGCACGGTGGCCCCGAGAACGTACGCTCGGCTGTGCGTTCGAGCGGCATGATCCGGGCCATGAATGACGACTTGGGAATGCGGCTCGTGCGGGAGCCTTGATGGGGACGATCTCATCGAATTGGCAGTCACGGGAGTCGGGGTGGAAGCCTCACTCCGAGACCTTGGCCGGTATGACTCGAATGGAAGATGGAGTCGAAAGATGAAGATCATCGAAATGAGCGAGAGGAGAACGAGCGGGATCGCGATCTTGGCGAGCCTGTGGGTGACCGTCGTGGTGTGGGCGCTTGCGGCGTTTATTGTGGTGCCAGTGGCTGGCGCTCAGGATGCGGACAAAGACGTCGCCTTTCGCTGGGCGTTTGGCGCATTGACCGGGCAGGGGAATGACCGACGTCTCGAAGCCGTTACGCAGGACCGTGTTTTGAGAACGGGCGAGAAGATCAAAATGTTTCTCGAGCCCGGGCGGATGTGCTTTGTGTATGTCATCCACCACAATTCTCAGGACGAAGTGTCTTTGTTGTTTCCGTATGATCTGGGCCAATTCGATCGGGACTATGCCGTTTCGGGGAAATACTATATCCCCCGGGGCCAAAGCTGGTATGAGCTCGACCGAAATCCCGGTACCGAGGCGTTCCACGTTATCGCATCCTTTCAGCGGCTGCCGGAGCTTGAGCGACTGTTGGGTGAGATGGATCGAGCCGGGGGGCCACGGAAGGCCGAGCTGTCGAAGATGGTTTTGAGCGAGATTCGCAGCCAGAAGAAGCAGCATCGAGAGTTGGCGGCCCCTGCCGAGCGACCGGTCAACATTGGAGGGGCTGTGCGCGGGTTGGAAAAATCGACGGCGGGAGGCTACCCGGATGTTGCTGTAATGGCTCAGGAAATAACAGCAAATGGCTTCTATGCGAGGACCTTCACGATCGAGCACCAATAGCGGGCGCAAGAGCCGGGCCACGGCGCTTCTCATCTGTGCCTCCTTGTGCCTGGCTCAGCTCACTTGCCTTCTTTTCTACAGGGTTGTCGAACCTTGGGATGCCCGTTTTGTCGATTTGCTGTTCCGTTTTCGCGACAGCGTTGTGACGTTGCGCCCAGCCTATGATTCGACGCTCGTCCATGTGGATATCAACAACACCACGATTCAACAGCTCAAGAATTTCTACCTCAACCGGCAGCATTACGCGAAAGTTATCGCGAATCTTTCCTCCATGGGCGCGGCGGCCCAGGTGTTCGACCTGATCTTCGCCGCCCGCGCTCAGAGCGAGGAAGACGCGGCTCTGATCGATGCGGCTCGCGCAGCCGGGAACGTCTTTTTTGGCATGGCGTTCACCCTCTCGGGTCAGGAAGGCATTTCGCCGACCCTTGCCGGGAATGGAGAGCTCATCCATTACCTGGCGGATACCTCCTGGCGGATTCATGTCGAGGGGGACGATTCCCTCGTTCCCGTCGGGACGCGCCCCCTTGGGACTTTTCCGGCTTTGGCCTCGGCATCGAAAGGGGTGGGGTTTCTCACGATCCGGCCGGATCACGACGGTGTGTTTCGTAGACTTCCTTTGTTGGCGCGCTATCGTGACGCGTTCTATCCTAGCCTGCCGTTCCGTGTGGCCTGTGACTATCTGGGCGTGACGCCGGATCGGATCACGTTCGCGCCCGGGAGCCACATCCTCATGCGGGGCGCCGTTCGGCCCGGGAGCGGGGAGGTACCCGGTGACATCGTGATACCGGTGGATCGCGCGGGGAACATGGTGATCAATTTCCTCGGTCCCTGGGGAATCATGAAGCATTACAATTTTTCGGATGTTCTGAAAGCCAGCGAAGATCGGGATGAGCTCGACCTATGGCGCGACGAGCTTCGAGACAAGATCGTCTTGATTTCGGATGTCTCGACAGGCTCCGCGGACCTCGGGCCGGCCCCGACCGATGTGAGCTACCCTCTGAGTGGCCTGCACACCAGCGTTCTGCACACC
>CALBZH010000560.1 GCA_937889795.1 uncultured Syntrophobacteraceae bacterium
CTTCCGATCTGATATCCAGCGTGCCAACCACGCGATCTTCGGTGGCGCTGACAGGCAGATCGACCAGCCGGGTGCGGCGCGTCTTGACCGGCAGTTCATCGCCTTTGAGCTGGCGCGCGCGGCATTCATCGCAGAAGCGTTCGGGGTGGGCCGGATCGCAGCCGAAACGGCAGTCGGCCACCACCTCAATTTCGGGCAGCAGAGCCGCCAGGGCGCGGGCCGCCGTCGATTTGGCCGTGCCGCGCTCGCCGCGGATCAACACGCCGCCGATGCTGGGGTTGACAGCATTCAAAATCAGGGCACGCTTCATGCGCTCCTGGCCGATGACAGCGGAAAAGGGGTAGACGATTGTAGTCTTCATGCGGTTGAGCTGCAGCTTTCTGTTGAGTATAGTTTCGTTTCCATGGGCGGCAATTCGCCGCAGGCTAGCGCTCTGTCAATGTTGTATCGCGGGGAGCACCCCCCTTTGATTCCCCCTTCGAGGGGGGGTGGGGGGTGTTGTTCCATCTAAGAACCTTATTCTTTGCGCCAGTCTCCACACCCTCCTGGCCCCCCTGAAGGGGGGAATGAATAGACACCCTGAGCCCGTTTCGGTGGCGCCGCCTTCCACGGCGGCGTATACAACGCCGAGCATAGTCGGCCCGTACCGCCTCGCTGCCGTGGAAGGCGGCGCTACCATTGGGATCGACCGGACGCTCATTTGTTGCCCGTTGCCTCAGCTTCTGGCCTGGTCCACGCACAAGAAGGCGCCGACGAATGCAAGGACGCTCAAGACCAGAAGGATGCCGTATGAAAAGGGCTCTGGGGTCATCCCGAAGGATGAAGCCCGGATGGCGTCCGCCGCATGGGTGAGGGGCAGGGCCGAAAGCACCTTCTGAACCCACAAGGGCATGCGGTCCAGGGGGAAGAAGGTCCCCCCGAGAAACGCCATGGGTGTGATGACGAAATTCGTGACCAGCACCTGGTCGGCGTGGGATTGCACGAGCATGGCCATGCAGACCGCGATGCCGGAGAAGACTGCGGCGTTCAGCAGCACGGCCATCCAAAATTCGACGTTGTAGGAAAGCACGACCCCGAAGGGAAGGGCGATGACCAGAATGACGACGACGGCCAGTATTGCCCGAGTCATGCCGGCGAGGACCTCTCCGGCGACAAATGCCAGGTTGGACAGTGGGGCCGCCTGGAACTCCTCGAAGATGTGCCAGTAAAACCGGGCGATGTTGATCTCGCTCGCGATGGCAAACGCCTGGGTCATGCTCACCATGGCCACCAGCCCCGGGATGAGGAACTCCTGGTAGGTGTGCCCCTGGTAGGACACGTCGCGGCCCATGGCAAAGCCGAAGGCCACCAGGTACAGCAGCGGACTCACCGCCATGGAGGCGATCTGCTTCACGAGCTTGCGCCGAAGGATCAGGATCTCCCGGTAGTAAACCGCCATACAGCCCGTCATGATTGCACCTTCTTGCCCGTCAGGGCGATGAAGGCGTCCTCGAGATGGACGCGCCTCAACGTGAAGCCGTCTTTCGGCTGTGCCATCCGCGATTGGGCCTCTTGCCGTGACTGGAAGTAGGCGGTCCGGATGTGTCCGTCTACGATCTCATCGAGCGCCCAAACACCGAAACCGGCCATGAGACGCTCCGGGGTGTCGAGGGCAACCAGCCGTCCGGAGTCCAGGAAGGCCACCCGATCGGCCAGGAATTCGGCTTCCTCGATGTAGTGGGTGGTGAGGAAGACGGTCGTGCCGTCGTTTCGGGCCATCTTGATGAAAGACCAGATGCGGCGCCGGATGGTCGGATCGAGCCCAACGGTGGGCTCGTCGAGGAAGAGGATTCGGGGGCGGTGCATGAGGGCGCGGGCAATCATCACGCGGCGCTTCATCCCTCCCGAAAGCTCCCGGACCAGGGCGCTCCCGCGGTCGGAGAGATCGACGTATTCCAGGAGCTCCTCGATCCGCCGCTTCCGATCGTGTCCGCTCATCCGGAAGAGACGTCCGTGGATGTCCAGGTTTTCCGCCACACTCAGCTCGTTGTCCAGGTTGATGTGCTGGGTGACCAGCCCGCATTCGGTGCGTGCCCGGACGGCGTCGGTCTCGATGGAGCAGCCGTTGAGGGAGGCCGTGCCCCCGCTGGCCTTTTTCAGGCCGGTGAGGATGGAGACCGTCGTCGTCTTGCCGGAGCCGTTCGGCCCCAGGTAGGCGAAGATCTCCCCGGGAGAGACGTCGAAGCTCACCCCGACTAGGGCCTCGACGGCCTTGTAACGTTTTCGAAGATCACGCACGCAAATCATCGGTC
>CALBZH010000561.1 GCA_937889795.1 uncultured Syntrophobacteraceae bacterium
CGGCGCCCACCGAGATCTACACTCTTTCCCTACACGACGCTCTTCCGATCTGCCTTCTGCTGGCTCGCAAAAGCGAATTCGTCCTGCTCCTGGCGCGACACATTGAACTTGGCGGCCACGTTTTCCGCCGTATTCCCCATGTGGTAGCCGTTGAAGGCGTCCCAAAGGCCGTCCAGGATCATGAGGTCGACCAGCTTTCCCTCTCCCATGCGCTGTCCCCAACGTGCCCCAGGAAGGGCATAGGGCGCGGCACTCATGTTCTCGATCCCGCCGGCGACAACGACTTCGGCATCGCCCGCCTGGACCGCCTGGGCGGCGAACATGACGGTCTTGATGCCGGAGGCGCAGACCTTGTTGACGGTGACTGCTGGCACTTCCTTGGGCAGGCCCGCGTTGATGCTGACCTGCCGTGCCGGGTTCTGCCCGAGGCCAGCCTGCAAGACGTTCCCGAGAATCACTTCATCCACTTGGCCGGGATCGAGCTGGATCCGGTTTAGAGCTTCCTTGAGGGCCACAACGCCGAGATTTATCGCAGAGACAGCATTGAGCGATCTGCCAAAGCTGCCGACAGGGGTTCTTACTGCGCTCACGATCACAGCCTGTTCCATGAGTTCCTCCATGTACCGCTTGAGAATGAGAAAACTGATTCGAGCTCCATAGGAATTGATCGGCGGGGGAAGGTCAAATGACGCCGTGATTCCCCTCGGCGAAGTGCGCTAGTTATAGGAAATCGGTATATTTTTGTCAAACCATTTACTTCCTGGTCAAACTGCCCGCTTTTTGCCGGAGACAACGGGGAGCCCTCGCTATTTTCGGCAGAAACCGCGGGATGGATTGTCGCATCCAAGGGTGTCCCGGGTGAACCGCTTCAGATTCTCCTGGGGACCGATGGCGATCAACGTGTCCTCCTCTCTAAGCAGCTCGGTCGGGGAAGGATTGTAAATCATTTGCCCCGTTCCGCGCTTGATGGCCACAATAATAAGGTTGTAGCGGCTCCGGATGCCGGACCCCATGAGATCCTTTCCAACGAGCTCCGCTTCCTTCGGGATGGAGATCTCCTCCATACTGAGCTCCATGCCTTCGCCTGAGAGGGCCAGCTCGAGAAAATCGGTGACCGTGGGTCTGAGGATATTCTGAACGATTCGTGTGGCTCCGCTGGCGTATGGGGAGACCACTCGATTCGCGCCCGCTTTGAGGAGACGCTTCTCGGCCCCCGTGGTGCTGGCGCGCGCGAGAATTTGGAGCTCTTTGTTGAGGTCTCTCGACGTGAGCACGATGAACACATTGTCGGCGTCGCGGGCCACGACGGAGATGAGGCCTTTGGCGCGTGATGCTCCTGCGGCGAGGAGATTCTCCTCCTCGGTGGCATCTGCCAGCAGGAACGGAAGTCCCTTGTCCTGGAGCCTCTGCAGATGTGTTGTATCCTTTTCGATGATAACCAAGGGGATACCGGCTTGAGAAAGCTCCTCCTGGATGATCTGTCCCATCTGACCGTAACCGCAAATGATATAGTGCTGACTGAGCCTTTCGAGTGTTCTGTTCAATCGGCGCCTCCTGTACATTTCCATGAGATTGCCGTCGAGAAGCAGTTGACTGAAATAGGCAAGGTGGTAGGCAACAAAGCCGGCCCCGACCAGGATGAGGCAAATTGTGAACAGACGACCGCTGGAGCTGAGAGGGTGAGTCTCTCCGAACCCTACCGTGCTGAGTGTGATCACCGTCATGTAAAGGCCATCGATGAACGAAAAACCCTCCAGGATCATGTACCCTGCAGTGCCAAGAGAAACCAGGCACAAGAGAAGGATCACGAGGAGAGTGACGTTGCGTAAGGTGCCCGTTAGAAACGTCTTTCTCATGGTCCCCCTTGTCCTTCCATGACGGATGATCTCGTGCGCTTTTTCTTTTTTTCTTTCATTATGTCCTGAATCGTGGTAGAGCCATGCTCGTCAGATGGATGGCCATCTGGTTTTCAAAAACGCTACCATTACTGCTCCAGTTGAGTCAAACGGCTGATGTGGGGAAGAAGCCCACAACCGGTTCCCGAGGGGCAGCGAACGGAGCTCTTGCACGAAATGTCACTTGGTCTTTCGGTTGAGCTTCAGCACCCTCTCAATGACCCGTTTCAGCGGTAGGAACGATTGGCTTGCATCATTTTTCACTTGACAAGATCGCCCTCCTCCCTATAATCACCTTGCAAAATATTGCACAAGCGGGGAATGCTGTGCCGCCGCGGCCCCTTTGTTGCGGCAAATGTCAAACCATATACTCTTAAGGAGAAGGAAAGATGTCCAAGTTGGTTCCTCCCCATGGAAAAGAGAAAAAGCTGAAACCGTTGTTGCTCGAAGGCGCAGCCCTTGCCGCCGAGAAGGAAAAAGCGAAGACGTTGAAGGTCGTCCCCATGACCAGCCGTGAGGCTTCCGACCTCATCATGCTCGGCATCGGCGCTTTCACCCCCCTCGATGGCTTCATGGGCTACGATGACTGGAAGGGAAGCTGCGCCACCTATACCATGGCGGACGGCACCTTCTGGCCCATCCCCATCACCCTTTCCGCAGACAAGGCTCTGGCCGACAGCATCAAGATTGGCGATGAAGTCGCCCTGCTCGACGAAGAGAACAACGAGATTCTCGGCACCATGAAGGTCACCGAGAAATACGCGATCGACAAAGAGTTCGAGTGCAAGCAGGTCTTCTGGACCAATGACGCCGACGGCCACCCGGGCGTTCAGAAGGTTATGTCCCAGAAGGAAGTCAACCTGGCCGGTCCCGTGAAGGTGATCAGCGAGAGCTTCTACCCGACGGAATTCGCCAATGTCTATCAGCGTCCCGCCGAAGCCCGCAAGCTTTTCGAGGAGAAGGGCTGGAGAACGGTTGCCGCTCTGCAGCTGCGCAACCCGATGCACCGCAGCCATGAGTTCCTCGCGAAGATCGCCGTCGAGGTCATGGACGGTCTGTACATTCATCAGTTGATCGGCAAGCTGAAACCGGGCGACATTCCTGCCGACGTCCGCGTGAAGGCTATCGATGTGCTCGTCGAGAACTACTTCGTGAAGAACACGGTCATCCAGGGCGGCTACCCGGCTGAAATGCGTTATGCCGGTCCCCGTGAAGCCCTCCTGCACGCCGTTTTCCGTCAGAACTATGGTTGTAGCCACTTGATCGTCGGCCGTGACCATGCCGGCGTGGGTGACTACTACGGCCCGTTCGACGCCCAGAAGATCTTCCTTGACATCCCCGAAGGCGCCCTGGTTCTCCAGCCGCTGAACATCGACTGGACATTCCATTGCTTCAAGTGCGGCGGCATGGCCTCTATGAGAACATGCCCCCACGGCAAGGAAGACCGTCTGCTTCTCTCCGGGACCATGGTTCGCAAGACCCTCTCCGAGGGCGGCGAGCTTCCCAAGGAATTCTCGCGCGCGGAAGTGGTCAAGGTCCTTCAGGAATACTATCAGGGACTGGAAGAGAAGGTGGAGATCAAGCTTCATGGCGCTGCGACCGGCGACGTGAAGAAATAACCAGCGAACGAAGTCGAAGCAAAGAGATAAAGAGGGAAACCCAACAATCCACGCAAAAGCTTGCCCCCTGAAGGCTGCTTACGGTCCCTGTACAGGGGGCGGGCTTCGTCTTGAGAAGGGAGGTGTAAGGCTTAAGGCAAGGGATTTTAATGAGGGAGCTTCATTCGGCTGAAGTAAGTCAGGAATAAACACCTAGGAGGTAAGGCTATGCCAAGTTTTGTAATGTTCGATAAATGCGACGGTTGCAAGGGGCAGGACAAGACTGCTTGTATGTATATATGCCCCAATGACCTGATGATGCTCGACAAGGAAAGAATGAAAGGCTACAACCAGGAGCCCCAGTACTGCTGGGAATGCTACTGCTGCGTGAAGATCTGCCCCCAGCAGGCCATGGATGTTCGTAGCTACCAGGACTTCGCCCCGATGGGCGCCGCTTCCACGCCTCTCCGTGGCAGCGAGGACATTATGTGGACCATTACCTACCGTGATGGCCGCATCAAACGCTTCAAGTACCCCACCCGGCGGACGGCAGAGGGTTCGATTAAACCTTTTGATGGCTTCCCTGAGGCCAACCCTGCGGATCTGAACAATCAGTTTCTGCTTGGCGAGCCCGACATCATGGGTGTTAAAGAACTCTGTGTAATCAAGAAATAAATAAGGAGATTGCAAATGAGAGATTTCGCGACAACGGTTGTTGAAACCGATGTGTTGATCCTCGGTGGTGGTATGTCCGGCTGTGGTGCCGCGGTGGAAGCTGCCTATTGGGCAAAGCCTCTGGGATTGAAGGTTACGTGTGTTGACAAGGCCGCCATCGACAGATCCGGCCCCGTGGCCATGGGTCTTTCGGCCATCAACACCTACATGGGCCTCGACGGCAAGGTCACCATGAATCCCCGTCAGCCCGAGCGTTTCGTCGAGTACGTGACGAACGACCAGATGGGCCTGATGCGCCAGGATATGGTGTACGATGTCGCCCGTCACGTCGACAGCTCCGTGAAGCATTTCGACAAATGGGGTCTGCCGATCTGGAAAGACGAAGCCGGCAACTACGTGAAGTCCGGTGAGTGGCAGGTCATGATCGCCGGTGAAAGCTACAAGATCCTCGTGGCCGAAGCCGCGAAGGCCGCTCTGGCCGCCATGGGCGACAAAGGCGAGCTCATTGAGCGCGTTATGATCACGAACATTCTCATGGACGAGAAGGAGCAGAACCGGGTCGCTGGCGCGGTTGGCTTCAGCGTGCGTGAAGACAAGTTCTACGTGTTCAAGTCCAAGGTGACGATCCTCCTTCTGGGTGGTGCCGTTCACGTGTTCCGTCCGCGGTCCCAGGGTGAAGGCTTTGGCCGTTCCTGGATGCCCCCCTTCGTCAACGGCTCGGTCTACGCTCTCGTGCTCGAGAACGGTGGCGAGTTGACCCAGATGGACAACACCTTCGTTCCGCCTCGGTTCAAAGATTCCTATGGTCCTGTCGGCACGTTCTTCCTGCTGTTCAAGACCCCGGCTCTGAACGGCTACGGCGGAGCCTACGTGGGTGGCTATCCGGAAGAGCTGAAGGCATGGAGCCCCTATGCCGACGCCAAGCCGACCCCGACCCCGATGCGTAACTACGAAATGATTCTGTGTGCGAAGGAAG
>CALBZH010000562.1 GCA_937889795.1 uncultured Syntrophobacteraceae bacterium
CACCGAGATCTACACTCTTTCCCTACACGACGCTCTTCCGATCTCTCATCGTCGGTGTCGTCGACGTACTCGTCATCCTCATCAAAATCGTCCTCCTCGCCGGGAGAAATTTCTGGGGTCGTATCGTCCAGCGAGCGCGAGGCCTTGGGGATCTTCGATTCCGGGAGAACGAATTCTCTGATTTTTTCCACCTCATCGGGCAGGAGGAGGTCAGCCTGGCAGATGCGGCAGTTTTTGACGTGTTGGTCGACAAATTGCATCATCCGAGCCGGAGCCATGGTTTCTTGCTTAACCCTGAGGTACCAGTCTTTAATGAGTCGGATCAGTTGTTCACATTCCATCGGAAAATAGGCGTGCGTTGCGGTTGCGGACAATGTGCCCGGTCAAGGGGTTAGGAAAACGAGAAGAAACGATTGTTTTTCTGTTGGGTAGCGAGTAAAAGTTATAGCCAGTCGGAAGTGGAAAGGGCTCTGGTGGCTCTCCCGGACTTCAAATCCGGTGTGTCGGGTGAATAGCCCGGCAGGTGGGTTCGATTCCCATGCACTTCCGCCATATTCCTCAATGCGTGATTGGGACGATGTCACAGAACGTCCTTATTCTAGCCTGAATCTTTTTTGGCTGTCAATTCTCTTCTCTCCGTTCCTGTCAAGGAAAAAATAGCCAACGGTTGGGGGCGACGCCTCCCTCGCGAAGCGGGTCGATCCTCGCAGTCATGGAGTGTCTCCGTTTTCCCTCTCCGACCTGCCTCCATTCCTTCTGGATGGTACCCGATGTGCCGCCATACGTGGCAGGCAAGCCTTCGGTGCATTTCTTTTGGGACAAGTTGGTGAAAACAAGCGGCATATCAACTATGATACGACGTTACGTCGATAGCTTGAGTACTGGCAAGCTGGAAGGCGGTCAAGGGGAACAGGCGGGAACTGCGCCGGACGAGGAAACGGCGTGCGGTGATCGGTCTGGGGACATTGTGGATTCATTGTCGTGACTGCCCAGCAGCGCGAGGAGGCCAAGCATGTTTGAATCGGCGGAATTAGGACACAAAATTAAAAAGTCAGTGTATGAGCAAGAGGTTCCTCCCCTGCGCGAGGCGCTGCTCGATGCGCAGCTGAGGCTGGCGGAATCCGCGGCTTTCCCGGTGATTATCCTGGTGGGAGGATTGGATGGCGCGGGGCGCGGGGCCACCGTCAATCTGCTCAACGAATGGATGGATCCGCGCCACATCCAAACCCATGGCATGGGCGAGCCTTCCGACGAGGAACTCGATCGTCCGATGATGTGGCGCTTCTGGCGCGCCTTGCCGCCCAAGGGCAAGATTGGGGTTTTTCTCGGTTCCTGGTACACTTGGCCTATTCTCAACCGGGTCAATGGCCGCACCAAGGCCGCCGATCTTGAACAAAGCATGGAACGGGCCAAACGGTTGGAAAAAATGCTGGTGGATGAGGGGGCCTTGATAATCAAATTTTGGCTGCACCTCTCCAAAAAGAAACAGGAAAAACGTTTCAAGGAGTTGGAAAAAAATCCGTTGACCCGCTGGAAGGTCACTGATCGTGACTGGAAGCATTTCAAGGCCTACGACAAATTTCAAGAAGTGCATGAGCATGTTATCCGCCACACCAGCACGGCTGAGGCGCCGTGGCTGATTGTGGAAGGGGAAGATGCCCATTACCGCAACCTCACCGTGGGCAAGGTGATTCTCAAGGCGATCCAGGAGAGGCTGGAACAGGAACAGGTGGTTCCTGCCAAGATTCTCGCGCCGCCGCTGATGCCCGCCATCGACAACCTGCATCTGCTCAAGACGCTTGATATGAAGCAGGCGTTGAGCAAGGACAAATTCAAGGTTCAGCTGGAAAAATATCAAGGCAGGCTGAATGTGCTGACCCGCGATCCCAAGTTCAAATACATGTCGGTGATCGCCGTGTTCGAGGGCAACGACGCCGCCGGCAAAGGAGGCAGTATCCGCCGCATTACCGGGGCGTTGGACGCCCGCTACTACCAGGTCATTCCCATTGCCGCTCCCTCCGAGGAAGAGCGTGCCCAGCCCTATCTGTGGCGTTTCTGGCGGCATCTTCCCCGGAAAGGCCGGGTGACCATCTTTGATCGCTCCTGGTACGGCCGGGTACTGGTGGAACGGGTCGAGGGGTTCTGCGCAGAGGTCGATTGGATGCGGGCCTATGGCGAAATCAACGATTTCGAAGCGCAGATGGTCAGGCATCACCTGCTGGTCGTCAAATTCTGGCTGGCCATCACCAAGGACGAGCAGTTGCGGCGATTCGAGGAACGACAGCGGACCGGATTCAAGAGTTTCAAGATTACCGAGGAGGACTGGCGCAATCGGGAAAAATGGGAGGAATACGAGCAGGCGGTGTGCGACATGGTTGACCGGACAAGCACCTTGCTTGCCCCGTGGACCCTGGTCGAAGCCAACGACAAGAATTTCGCCCGTATCAAGATCCTGAAAACCCTCTGCGAATGCATTGAAATCAAGCTCAAGGAGCTGCACGAGGAGGGCATCGATTATCTGGATAAACCCAAAAAAGATCGTTAGGCTGTCCGGCAGCCCGGGGCGGGAAGTGGAAGGACTTCCGGCCGGCCGAGAAGCCCACGATGCCATCAAGGGTACTCGATGCGCACTTCCACTTTTTTCCGTCCCCACAGGAGGGCGTCGTCATGGGAATCGAAGAACAAATCAATCCGATCCCTGCCCTTGATGGCGCCCCCCCGATCTTCCACAGTCCCCCACCCGTATCCCGGAACATACATCCTGGTGCCGAACGGATAATAGCGGGTATCGGCGGCAATGGTGCCATCTTCGGGAAACCATGACCAGGGCAATAGACGAAGGGGGAGCATCCACGGACGCTCCACCGTGTCCCAGGAAAAGAGTCCGGCGGCAGGTTCATGGGGGCTGGTCCCCCGGGCCGTCAAACCGCTATAGGGCCGCCCTGCCTGGGGGCCAGCGCTCACATAGCGATTCCAGAAATCCAACTTGAGATAGGTCCAGCTGCCCCTTTCCCAGCTGCAGCAGATTGCACAGCCGCAATAGGCGGTCGTGTCCATCACGCGCACCACGGATTTGCCGGCACAGCCT
>CALBZH010000563.1 GCA_937889795.1 uncultured Syntrophobacteraceae bacterium
ACCACCGAGATCTACACTCTTTCCCTACACGACGCTCTTCCGATCTGATCGCATCGATCGTACATGCCCACGGGTACGCCGACGTCCGGCAGCTCTCGCGCGCCGACCTGGTGGCGTTGACCCCCGAGGCGGCAGCCCTCACGCGGCTGCCCTATGAGCCCGGGTATCGGGACCGATTCGGTCGACCCACGTCTTGAAACGGATCGAGAGGAGACATCGCATCATGAGCAGCTACCCAGTGGAAACGACGGTGGATTCCAACGCGTGCAAATCGTTGGTGCCCATCGAGACGAATCCGGCGCCATGTCAGGAGGGATGCCCGGTCGGAACCGACATTCCATCCTACGTGAGCCTCGTCTGGCAGGGAGATTTTGAGGCCGCGTTCAGAGTCATCAGCGCAAGCAACCCATTCAGCTCCATCTGCGGCCGTGTGTGCGCCATGCCCTGTGAATCCCGCTGTCGACGCGGGGAAAGCGATGGACCGGTCGCCATTCGAGGATTAAAGCGGTTTGTGGCCGATCGGGTGGGAAAGGACTATCGGCTGCCGCCCGTCACCGTTACCCAAACGAAGACCGTCGGCATCGTGGGCGGGGGACCGACGGGGCTCACCGCCGCCCAGGACCTGGCCGAAGCGGGTTACGCCGTCCACATCTACGAAAAAGCCGATCGACTGGGCGGCATGATGGCCTGGGGCATTCCAACGTTCCGGCTCCCGCGCCAATACACGGAGCAGGACATTGAGCGGGTTCTGGCCCACTGCCCGGGGATTACGGTCCACACCGGCTGTGCCCTCGGGAAAGACGTCACGTTGAACGAGCTCAAGGGGCGCCACGACGTCGTCCTGCTTGCCATCGGCCTTTGGGAGGATCGGTCGCTCGGCGTTCCCGGCGAGGAGGATATCACGAGCGGCCTCCACGGCATCGGCTTTCTCACCCGCGTCAACCGGGGAGAGCGCCTCACCCTGGGGCGCAAGGCCGTGGTGGTCGGCGGCGGCAATGTTGCCATCGACATGGCTCGAACGGCGTTGCGGGCGGGCGCCAGTGAGGTGGAGGTCGTCTGCCTGGAATCCCGGGAGGAGATGCCTGCCTGGGAGCACGAGGTCCAGGAAGCGCTCGAGGAGGGCGTCGTGATCAACCCTTCATGGGGACCCAAGCGGATTCTGCATGAAAACGGGCGTGTGACTGGCCTTGAGCTCATGCGCTGCACGGCGGTTTTCGACGACGAGGGACGGTTCAACCCCTGTTACGATCAAATGCAAACCATGACCGTCGCCTGCGAGGACATCATCCTGTCCATCGGGCTCACGGCAAGGTGCGAGGAGCTTGAGCGAGCCGGCGTCATGGCTCGCGGCCGGGTCACGGCCGATTTCGAGACCATGCGTACGGAGGATTCGAAAGTCTTCGCGGCGGGTGATGGGGCCTTCGGGCCGTCGGCGATCGTGCATGCTATCCATCACGGCCATCGTGCGGCCCATTGCATGAAAGCTCACCTGGAGGGCAATGCGGACCCCGAGCCCTATCGGGTGATCTACAGCACGCACTCGATCCCCATCTCCCAGGACCCGCTCTGGGAGAAGCTCCCGCGCGAAAACGAGACCCATTGCGGCCTGGGGGAGGATCCCTCGGCAATGATCGAGTGCGTCCGGACGTTTGATGCCGACGCGGCGAGACGCCAGGCGGCCCGGTGCCTACGGTGCGATGCGGAAACGGGGACAGCCAACTACACGCGACGTACCCGCGACCTCATCCACGCCATGGCGCGCACGGGACCGGGAGAAACAGCCAAGCTGCAGCGGATTCTGGCCGAACAGCTGGTGCCGCGCGAGAACCCCTTTCCACCGGAACGGCCCGCGCAGCTCGACGACCTGGTTTTCATTCCGGCTGCCCTCACGCGGTTGGTGATCGATCCGTACCGTGAGCACTGCTCGACGGTGACGTCCATCGGCGAGGGGGTGTCGCTGCAGAGGCCCTTCTTCTGCACGGGATTCGACGAAGTACGGGAGGACGTCCGTGTGGCTCTCGGCAAGGCCCTTGCCAAGAGCGGATGCGGCTATATCGGTCGCAAGCCTCTCGTTTCGACCAACGGAGTGGAAGCGGGTGTCGTGTGCAATGGCGGCGTTCCCTGGATCCAGCTGCTGGAGCTCGGCGCTGAGCCGAGCCTCGAGGCGGCGGGCATTCTATACGCCATGGGGGAGCGCTTTCAGCCTGTTTCCACGAAGAGAGCCCGAGACCGTCAGCTCCTTGGAATTGCCGCGCGCGCGGCGACTCTGAACGAGACGATCCCGTTCGCGCTCGACCAGCGGGTTGATTTCCTTCTGCTTGACGGGACGCCGGGAATCGATTGGGCCCCGGGAGGGGAGCTGGCCGGGCCCCCGGATCTGACCGTCATGCGCGATGCCCTGCGCATCCTTCGCGGGCTCAACCGCGAGGAGGAGATCGCGCTAGTCTACTACGGCGGCCTGCGGTCGGGGACGGACGTGGCCAAGGTCCTGGCCGTGAACTGCCAGGCGGGGGTCTTTGGAGTGGCCATGGCCATCGCCATGGGGGGAAGCGTGGAAGAGGGTGTGGTGCGGTTCCGGGAACCGTTGACCGTCGAAGAGATGGAATCTTCGGCGGCCAACTGGATCAAGGCTACCACCGATGAAGCCGCGATCATTGCCCGGTGCACGGGCAAGACGAACGTCCATAACCTGGAGCCCGAGGACATGCGCACCATCACGCTGGCGGCCGCAGAAGCAACGGACATTCCTCTCGCGTCGGGGCGACCGCCGCGGGAGTATTTCTGATTCTTGAACAGGGAGCACATCGGCATGATTCCATCACTCTTGGCGAAACTCGGTGTCAAAAAGCCCGAGCGTATGTGGCATTCACACGCGATGAAATCGAGCTACGACGTCGTGATCGTGGGCGGCGGCCTGCACGGACTCGCGGCCGCCTATTACCTGGGCCGGGACCACGGCATCACGGATGTGGCCGTGATCGAGCGACGTTACTTGGGATACGGCGGGAGTGGCCGGAACACGTCCATCGTCCGCTCGAACCAGCGCAGCAAGGAAAACATCCCGCTCTATGACGAAGGCTTGAAGCTCTGGCCCGAGCTCATCCGGGAGCTGGATTTCAACCTCATGTTCTTCAACTGCGGCAACCTGAACCTGGCTCACTCCGAAGCGGAGGCGGCCGGGCTCAAGATGACGATCGCAACGGCCCAGTTCATGGGCGTGAAGTCGGAATTTCTGAATCCGGAGGAGTGCAAGAAGCTGGTGCCACAGCTGGATATTTCGGACCGGCCCCGGTACCCGATCGCAGGCGGCATGTACCACCCGCCCGGTGGCACGGTCCGCCACGACGCGGTGGTCTGGGCGCTGGCGCGCGGGGCCGACCGGCTGGGCATTCATCTCCATCAGCTGACGGAAGTGACGGGGATCCGGGTCGAGAACGGCAAGATCGCGGGGGTTGAAACGGACCGCGGCACCATCCGGACGCCCATTGTGCTGAATGCGTGTGGCGGGTACAGCCCGACCGTTTCCTCCATGGTGGGGATCGACCTTCCCATCTCGGTGCTGCCCCTCCAGGCCATGGTTTCCGAGCCCATGAAGCCGTTTCTGCACCACGTGGTGTCGTCGGGTCGCTACCACGCCTACGCCAGCCAGAGCCTCAAGGGGGAGATCGTGACCGGGGCGCACATGGACCCGTGGCCGAGCTACACCACGCACACCACCGCCCACTATATGAAGCACCAGGGGGAGGCGCTCTGCGATTACCTGCCCTGCCTCAAGGGAGCGAAGTTCATGCGGATCTGGGGCGGTCTCACGGACATGACTCCGGATATGGCACCCATCATGAGCGACAGCGCAATCGACGGCTATTTCATGGACTGCGGCTGGGGCTATTTCGGGTTCAAGTCCGCTCCCATCACCGGTCGCACCATGGCCAAGTGGATCGCCACGCGCCAGTGCCCGGACGTGCTGAAACCCTTCAACCTGAGACGCTATCGCGACTACAACCTGCAGCGGGAAACGGCTGCCGTCATGGTCTACACGCCATGGAACTGACGAGGGGAAGCCATGTCTTTCTTGATTGATTGTCCCAATTGTGGGCCACGCAACGTCTACGAGTTCCGGTTTGGAGGGGAGGTCAAGGTGCGCCCCGATGAAAACACGGTCTCGTCCGACGAGTGGGCCGACTACGTCTATCTCGCCAAGAACGTCTGCGGCGTTCAAAAGGAATGGTGGTACCACACGAAAGGCTGCGGCTGCTGGCTGACTGTCCTGAGAGACACCCGGACCAATTTGCCCGTAGCCTCCGAGGAGAACGAATGATGAT
>CALBZH010000564.1 GCA_937889795.1 uncultured Syntrophobacteraceae bacterium
CTGTAATCGAGCGTGACCACGCTCATTGGCAGTGCGTCGATCAGGGCGTGCAGGGCGGCATGGACCGATTGAGGGAGCCCCCTCGACGGCCTCCTCTCACCCTTTGAGCCCGCGTTCTTACGGGTCTCGCTTCCCGCAAGCGGCGGGTCTCCCTCGGATCGCGATGATTCCACCATGATCGAATTCCCTCTGTCTGAACGACCTCGCCTCCGAGGCGAGGCGTTTCCCCCCGATCGGTGGCCTCGTCACGCCTCACCCGATAACTGCTTTAACTCATTAATAAACTAGGAGTTTTTCGTCTGTTTTGCAACGGTATTCTGCATTTCCCACCGTCTTATGGAACGGGTCCGCCATATTTGACGGGATTGCTCGCTTCGACACCGCGGCGGGCACGACAGGGCATCGAGCTGGAAAAAGAAAGGATAACAATAGCGTAAAGCTTACGGGACGGTGGAGGGATCCTCTGGCACGCAAGTTGATCTATCAGCTTGGCAAGCAAGCGCAGAATGGGAGACATGGAGGCAATCAGATCAACCAGAGGTGGCGGCTTGAAACGAGCCAGCAGACGAGAAGGAGAAAGCCATGAAGGATGTGCACAGCTACTGCGACAACGTGGTGACCGAGCTGAGTGTTTGGAAGGCGAAGGCCTATGATCTGGTGAGACGATTCGACAAGCTTTCCTCCGGTGACAAGGCGAAGGTCGGAAATCAGGTGAACGATCTGCACATGTACATTGAAGAGCTGGAGAACCGGATTGCTCGGCTGAGGAACGAATGCCCGACGGACTGGAAAGCGGACCAGATCGAAATGGAGACGAAGTTCGGGCACCTGAAGGGAGCCTTTAACGATCTGAACGCGAACTTTTCGCCCGGCGATATCGGGGGATAGGCAGCGAGAGCGCCAACTCCATGAGCAGGGAAGGAAATCGAGATTTCTTCCCTGCTTGTGTTTTCCATGCTGAAGTCGATCACTCTTGCCGCTCAGGCCTCTGATCCATGGGAGCGACCTGGATCCCGGCTGAAACACTGCCGGGATGACTTCAATTTGTTCACAGATACCTTATTGTGTGGCGGCGTACCTAGCCCCTGGCACCCGGAATGAGGACCTCTTGGAAAGGGGGGACCGTGGCAGGGCAATGCGGCGTGGCTTCGAGCTCAGTCAATGCTGAGGCTCGGCGCGCCGTTGATGGCTTCCCCGATGATCCGGGCCGACGGAACCCCACCGGAAATGAGATGTTCGACCATCCGATCGGCGTCCTCCCGCGGCACGGAGAGCAGCAGCCCCCCCGAGGTTTGCGGATCGAACAGGATTTCCGTTTGAACCGCATCGAGTGGGCGGATCAGCTCAAGGTCATCCCGTACCAGCAGTTGGTTTGCCTTGTTGCTCCCCGTGGTTTCGCCTTTCCGGTACATGGCCAGGGCGTTGGCGTAGAAGGGAAGGGCATCGAAGTGGAGCAGGATCCGTACCTGACTTCCTTTGGCCATCTCCAGGCAATGACCCAGGATGCCGAAGCCCGTGATATCCGTACAGCCGCTCACCGGGTACCGCAGCGCGATATCGAGGGCTTTGCCGTTGAGGGCCGCAACCTCCGGAAGAATGGCCTCGAGCTCCGGCCACGGGAGCTTCCTGGCGCGGCACGCATTGAAAAGCACGCCGGTGCCGAGGGGTTTTGTCAAAACAAGCGCATCTCCCGCGCAAGCCCCGGTGTTCTTTAGAACACGGCCGGGGGAGACCACGCCCGTCACGGCGAGGCCGTATTTGGGCTCCTCGTCTTCGACCGAGTGTCCCCCCGCAAGGGAGGCCCCGGCTTCGGTCACTTTCTCGTGGCCGCCTCTCAAGATCTCCCGGAGCAGCTCCGTTCCCAGCTTTCTGGCGGGAAACATGATCAGGTTGAGAGCCGTCAGGGGACGTCCGCCCATGGCGTAAACATCCGACAGGGAGTTGGCCGCCGCGATCCTGCCAAACCAGACGGGATCGTCCACGGGGGGCGTGATGAAATCCACCGTGGAGACCAGGGCAAGATCGTCTGTCAGCCGATAGACTGCTGCGTCGTCACTCGATTCGAAACCCACCAGAAGATCTGGATCCGTGGGCGGAGGGAAACTGCTCAATGCTTCCGACAGGACCGTCGGACCGATTTTGGCCGCTCAACCACACGTCCTGGCCATGGAGGTCAGGGTTTTCTTTCTCAAAAAGAAGCTCATCTTGTCCACTTGTCCTATTCTGCATCATCCAAGGCTGCTGGCTCAGCTCCAGGTCAACATTTTCACCAGGCGTGTCCACAGTCCGTCGTGCTTGCGCGCTTCCGCGACGGCGCGCGCGGCTTTCTCCTGCTCTTCGGCCAGCCGTCGGGTCCATTCTTCTTCGACGAGCCGTGCCCGCTCCCGGCTCAGCTCCCCTTCGTGGCGAAGCCGTTCGGAGAGCTGCTCCTCGGAGAGCCTGCGCCGTTCTTCCAGCATCTTCTCACGCTCTTCCAGCTCCCGCTCGGCCATGGCCTTCTGGTAAGCAGACTCCCGTTTCAACCGGTCGATCTCCGCGCTTCGTTGGGCGAGCATCCGGTCCTTGTCGCGAAGCTCCTGAAGGAGCCTTTGATTTGCGGTAAACAGCTCCCATTTGTGCTCCAGTTGCTCCTGAAGGGAGAAAAGCTCCCTCAATACCGATCGTAACGCCTCTTCCTGGGGGAAGCGAACCTTTTGCGGCGACGGGGGAGGGGTACCCTCGGAGCCCTGCTTGCGCTCGGGTTTCAGCATGGCGTCCACCGCCGATTGGGGGATCACCACCTGGCCGTCCCGGATGTCGAAGGGGAGCTTGCCCGCCGCAATGTAGCCGCGAACCACGTTTTCTTTGACTTCAAGCACGCGAGCCGCTTCGATGATCGTGAAGTCCATGGGCAGCCTCTAGCTCTCCCGGTAGGTTTCGGAGCGAATGGCGTAACGCCGCATCAGCTGCTGCAAGGCCTGCCGCTCGAGACCGCAGTCCCGGGCCGCCTGGCTCACGTTGCCCTGGGTTGCGGCCAGCAGGCGGCCGATGTATTCCCGGTGGAACTGCACGAGGACTTCTTCTTTTGCGTCCCGGTAGGGCAGCTTGAACAGCCCGGCGGAAGCGATAGGTTGTTGAGCCCGGCCCGTCGCGCAGATGCCCGCGTCTTCGGGCCGGATCTCCTCATCGGGTGCGAACAGAATGCTTCGGATCACTACATTCTCGAGCTCCCGGATGTTGCCTTCCCATGGGGCCGCCAGGAAGCAGTTCATCAGCTCGGCGGAGGCCCTCTTGAGGGGCCGGTTCAGGGCGGCACAATGCTTCTTCAGAAGGTGGCTCACCAGGGATGGGATATCTTCACGCCGCTCCCGAAGGGGGGGCAGCACGATGGGAAGCACGTTGAGCCTATAGAAGAGGTCTTCACGAAACTCGTTTTGCCGGATCTTCTCGGGCAGGTTTCGATTAGTGGACGCGATCACCCGGACGTCCACGTGAATGGACTTGGTGTCGCCGAGGGGCTTGATCTCCTTCTGCTGAAGGACACGCAGGAGCTTGGTCTGGATGCTGGTGCTGATGTCCCCGATTTCATCCAGGAAGATCGAGCCCCCATG
>CALBZH010000565.1 GCA_937889795.1 uncultured Syntrophobacteraceae bacterium
TCGGCAAGCTCGTTGAAGTGACCGGTGTGATCACGGAGAGCGGCAAGGGCGAGGTGATCGAGGCCAAGACGGTCGAGGAGATTCAAGAGTAGTCTGCTGAGCGTTGCTCATGGGCGCAGTCTTGGAGCGGTCGTCGCTTGAAGCTGCTCGCCCGGATATCAACAGTCCGGGGTCCCAAGGGTCTTGTGGGCCGTGCGCTAGAGGTGCCTGTCCCCCGCGATCATGCGGGGGCAGTTATTTTGGAATAGGGTTCAAAGGATGGCCGATCTACCGCTGATCACGGGTGTGGACAACGAAAACTTCCCTGCTTCGGAACGACTGCCCGTTCTGCCGCTTCGCGACATCGTCCTGTTTCCGGGGCTGGTTGTACCCGTCCACGTGGTGACGGCCTCCGGCCAGCGTGCCGTGGATCTGGCGACAAAGGGCAGCCAGTTCGTGCTGGCTCTTGGGCAGAGAAACAGTCGCGCTGACTTTGCCGGTCCGAGCGACTGCTACGACGTCGGTACGGTGGCCCGCATTGGCCGATCGACCCGTCAGTTGGACGACTCCTACGAGACGTTTCTGCATGGCATTGCCAAAGTGCGGATCATCGAGAGCCAGCAGCACGACGGATACTGGGAGGCTCGGGTGGAGCCGATTCCCGAAGACCAGGTGACGAGCCTTGAAGTCGATGCCATGGTGCTCAACCTGAATCGACAATTCGAGCGCTACGTGCGCCTCTCTGGAGTGTCGAGCGAAGCCCTCGTTGCGATGCGCAATGCCGAGCGTCCCATGCGCGCTGCGTATCTGGTGACCGCCTATCTCGCCCTGACCGTTCCCGAGCGTCAGACCATTCTGGAGATTCCAGACGCTGCAACGGCGCTCGAGCGGGTTACCTTCTACCTGACCCGGACGATCGAGCGGTTGGAGCTGGGGCAGGAGATTCAGGATCGCGTGAAGGCGGGGATGGACCGGAAGCAGCGCGAGTTCTATTTGCGGGAGCAGCTGCAGGCGATCAAGCGGGAGCTGGGGGAGGCCGATGCGGCCGGTCTGGACCTTCAGGAGCTGACCCTCAAGCTGGACGAAACCGAGATGCCGCAAGAGGCCCGCAAGGCCGCCGAAAAGGAGCTGGAGCGTCTCGGGCGCATGTCTCCTGCTTCGGCCGAGTACACCGTCTCCCGAAACTACCTGGACTGGCTGCTCGAAGTCCCCTGGAGCGTTGGGACGACGGACAATCTGGATGTGCACCAGGCGGCAGAAATCCTGGATGAGGACCATTTCGACCTGGAAAAGGTGAAACGTCGGATCCTGGAATACCTGGCGGTGCTCCAGCTGAAAAAGGAAATGAAAGGACCGATCCTCTGCTTCGTTGGACCGCCCGGCGTCGGGAAGACGTCTCTCGGGCAGTCGATTGCGCGAAGCCTTGGCCGGAAATTCGTGCGCATTTCGCTGGGAGGCATGCGGGACGAGGCGGAGATTCGAGGCCACCGCCGCACCTACGTGGGCTCGATGCCGGGGCGGGTCATTCAGGGCCTGCGCCGGGCCGGGAGCAATAACCCGGTCTTTGTGCTGGATGAAATCGACAAGTTGGGCATGGACTTCAGGGGAGACCCGTCGTCCGCGCTTCTCGAGGTCCTGGATCCCGAGCAGAACAGCACGTTTTCGGATCACTATCTCGGCGTGGCCTTCGACCTTTCCAAGGTGATGTTCATCGCGACCGCCAACATGCTGGATCCCGTGCCGCCCGCCCTCAAGGACCGCATGGAAGTTATCGAGATCCCGGGTTACACGGAAGAGGAGAAGCTCCAAATCGCCCGCCGCTATCTCTGGGTGCAGCAGATCGACAACCACGGCCTGAACGACTATGACGTGAGCATCAGCGACGAGGCACTCCTCGAGATCATCCGGTCCTACACGCGGGAGGCGGGGGTCCGCAACCTGAACCGGACCATCGCGTCCGTTTGCCGCCACGTTGCCAAAAACATTGCCGAAGGCCGGACGGGTCCCGTCAACGTCGAGCTGGGTGATCTGCCCGAGGTGCTGGGGCCGGTCAAGTTTCTCCCGGAGACGGCCACGCGCTCGTGGGGACCGGGCATCGCAACAGGATTGGCCTGGACGCCTGTCGGAGGGGAGCTGATCTTCATTGAAACGCTGCGCACGCCAGGAAGCGGGCGCCTGATTCTCACGGGGCAGCTCGGGGAGGTCATGAAGGAGTCCGCTACGGCCGCACTGACTTACATCCGTGCCCATGGAGCGGATCTGGGAGTCGACGACGAAAAATTCGAGCACTCGGACATCCATGTTCACGTTCCTGCGGGATCGATTCCGAAAGACGGACCCTCCGCGGGGGTTGCGCTGGTGGTTGCCTTGGCATCGCTCATGAGCGGCCGTCCGGCCAGGCGTGAAGTGGCCATGACCGGAGAGATCACGCTGCGTGGCGATATCCTGCCGGTCGGTGGGATCAAGGAAAAGGTCCTGGCCGCACGGCGCGCGGGCATCCTGGAGGTGATCATCCCGCAAGCCAACGCCAAGGATCTGGTGGATATCCCCAGACACCTCCAGGAAGAGATCGGAAGAGCACACGTCTGAAC
>CALBZH010000566.1 GCA_937889795.1 uncultured Syntrophobacteraceae bacterium
CACTCGTGACTGGAGTTCAGACGTGTGCTCTTCCGATCTGTTCCCCTGCTGCCCTTTGTGCTGTAAAAGCCCTTGAGGATCTTCTCCCGGGTTTTTTCGTCCATACCGCAGCCGTTGTCGCTCACCGCGTATTCAACGGCCCAACCATCGGCCTTGTGCGAAGCGAGCACAACCGACTTCTCTTGAGCGGTGCACTGGATGTCCGTGCAGGCGTCGAGGGCATTGGTCACGAGATTCAGCAGGCAGCAGTGAATGGCCTCGGCGTCCATCCAGGCTGGCTTTAGGTCATGAGCGACGCTCAGCGTCAGCTTAACACTCGCCTCCTCGGCTCTTGACTCCATCAATTGAAAAATCTCCTGGAGGGGCTCATTGGGATCGCACCGAGTGAGGATCGGCTCCCTCTCCTTGGCGTAGTTCAACAGATCGAGGGCGAGGCCTTTGATTTTGTCCACATTGGACCGGGTCATCCGCCAGCCTTCGTCCACGTACTCCCGCTTTCCCAGCTCGAGCCCTTTCTCGAGGACAAACATGCCGCCTTTCAAACCACCGATGATGTTCTTGATCGAGTGCGCCAAGGTGGCCACGGTCTGGCCGACGGAGGCCAATCGCTCGGCCGCGAGGAGCTCCCGGGTCTTTTCCTCGACCATCCGTTCGAGCCCCTCCGTGTACTCGCGCAGTTTGCGCTTCAGCTCGAGCCGCTCCTTGGCGCGCTTCAAGGCCACTTCGAGTGCCTCGTCGTTGATCGGCTTGGTCACGAAATCGGCCGCATCGCACTGGAGGCTCTTCACCGCCAGCTCCAGGTCGCCATGGCCCGTCATCATGATCACCTGCGCGTCGGCATTCTCCTCCTTGATCCTCTTGAGAAGCTCGATTCCACCCATTCCGGGCATCTTGATATCCGTGAGAATGAGAAGAGGCCCGTGACTTCTAAAGATCTTCAGCGCCTCTTCGCCGCTTGCCGCGGTGAGAACCTCATAGCCGCCGTCCGCCAAGGCAATGCCCAGCACGTTGCGAATACCCTCTTCGTCGTCTACGAGCAAAATTGCATGACTCATTGCCAGTCCTGTGCAATGGGAAATTGTATGATGAACGTCGCTCCCTCACCGTCCCGGGTTTCCACGCGAATGGAGCCATTGTAGTCCTGGACGATGCCGTAGCTGATGGACAGGCCCAGCCCGGTCCCCTTTCCCACTTCCTTGGTCGTGAAGAAGGGCTCGAATATCCTGTCCATGATGGCCTTAGGAATTCCTGGACCGGTGTCGTGCACTTCGATGACAACCTGGCGGTCTCTGACCCCTGTTCTGATGCGGATCTGCTTGGCCCCCAGCTCACCCCCGCCGCTTTCAGAGCACTCCTGAATGGCGTCCCGCGCATTGATCAAAAGGTTGATGAACACCTGCTCCAGGCGGGTGAGGTCGGCAAGCACCGGCGGCAGAGGAACCTGGAATTCCCGAATGACCTCGATTCCGCGCACCCGCAACTGCTGGCTGAACAGGTCCAGAGCACGCTCCATGGCGAGGTTCACATCGACGCGAACCTTCTCGACCTCCGACTTGCGCCCGAAATCTCTGAGGTGACTGATGATCTTCGAGGCACGGTCGACATGCCGGTCAATCTCCTCGGCCATCGTCTTGAGGATGTCTTCCCGAATGGGCTCAGCCTTCCTCACTTTCTTGATCAGGAAGTTGCTGGCCGTCTTCATGACCGAAAGCGGCTGGTTCAGCTCATGCGCAATGCCCGTGGCCATTTCTCCGAGCGTGGCCATCTTGCTGGCCTGGATGAGCTGCTGCTCGGCCATCAGCTTCTTGGTGATGTCGCTCGTCGAGACCAGAAACGAGGCTCTCCCGAGGTATTCATACGGGGACACGCGGATATTCGTAAAAATCGTCCGCCCATCTTTCGTCACCTGCCTCGTCTGGCTCATCACATCGGCCGACCGGATCTCGAGGGCGTAGTTCTGCTGCTCGGCCTCCTCGAACAACCGCAGGAAGCTCGTCTTGATCAGGTCCTCCTTCGCGTACCCGTAGACCTGCCTGACGCTTTCATTGCAGTCGAGAATGGACAGGCTCTTCCGGTCCAGCACAAAGATCGGATTGGGGATGTTGTCGAATATGGTGCGGTACTTTTCCTCGGACTTGCGGATCTCCTCCTCGAGTCGTTTCATCTGCGTGATATCGAGGCTCATCTCCATCACGGCGGTGATCTGCCCGGAAGCATCGCGGATGGCCGACGTCCTCCCGATCCAGTGCGACTCAATTCCCTCCCTGGTGAAGCCCGTTTCCTCGATCGTGTGCGGCTCCCCGTCTTCAAAGGTCATCAACACGGGGCAGGGGTCGCATTTCTCGCAACGTCCCTTGTAAACCTTGTAGCAGTAGTCGCCCTCCTTCGGGGCGAAACGCTCGGTAAAATCCCGGTTGAACCGCACGAGGCGCAGGTCCCGATCCTGGACCGTGATGTAGCACGGCACCTGCTCGAAGAGCTCCTGGTACTCGATCCGCTGATGGTCAAGTGCCTCCTGCTTTTCCCGGATCTTGGCCCCCATCGAGGTGATCGCCGCGGAAAGCTGGGCGACCTCACCCGCCCACCCCGTGCTTGGAGCCACCCGATACTCGCCGCGCGCGATCTGCTTCGTTCGCTTGATGAGCTCGTTGATCGGGCGGTTGACGAACACGAAAAGAAAGCCTCCGACAATCAGGGACGTCGCCAGAAAGCTCAGCGCCGCGAGGAAGAGGATGCGCCGCTCATAAGACAGCATGCCTGCGTCGGTATCCGCGAGCGACACCACCACGTCGAGAGCACCCAGCACGGTCTTGTCCGACGGATGGATGTGGCAGGCGTCGGACGAGCAGCTTTCCTCGTTGTAGATGGGACTGATGACGCCGATCAGCCGATGACCTTCCGAGGAACGGAAGATCCTGGTCCTGGACTTGACATCCACTTCCTCCAAGGGAGGCTCCGTCCGGTGGCAAATGAAGCAGGCTTCGTCCTTGATCGTCGACTTGGTGTCGACTTCAGCAACGAGGTTTGAAAACTTGATCTCGCCTTGCTTGTTATAGATGCGGATATTTTCTATCCCTTTTTGTGTTCCTATATTGCTAATGATCTTATTAATATCACCTCTTGAGTTGAGCATCATTGCATAGTGAGTTCCCAGTCTAATCGTACTTCCCAACCGGTCCACCTCTCTCACAACGACGTCAAGGGTTTCATTTCTGTAGTAGTTGATATTGAAATAAGCCCATACCGATATGACAACGAGAAGCACCAACCCAACCAGAAGGATTAGCTTCGAAATCAAGCTTTGATAAATATCTTTAAGTCTTTGAAAAACCTGACTCATGCGTTGATCCAGACCGTTTGAAGCCAATATCGTCAAGATGGAAGATACGACTGGTCACCCACAATGCCTTTTGACATCAAATGAGTCTCAAGCAAAGCCCCTTGGTCTATGTCGCCTTATTGCCAACGTTGTTGCCGGGGCTGGAATGCCGATAGAGAGGCAGCTCGATGGCAAACGTCGTGCCCTTTTCGCTGGTTTCCTTGACCCAGATACGCCCCCCATTTTCCTTGAGTATGCCGTAAGCGGTGCTCAAGCCAAGCCCCGTGCCTTTGCCCGGCGCCTTCGTCGTGAAGAACGGGTCGAAGATCCGGCCGAGATCCTCCGGGGGGATCCCCCGTCCGGTGTCGGAGACTTCAATGTAGGCTTTTTGCGCGGGCTTGTCGCGGTAGGTGCGAAGCGTCAAGGTGCCTTCGTGCCCCATGGCGTCCACGGCGTTCAAGACGAGATTCACAATCACCTGGCCCAGTTGATCCTTGTCCCCCTCGATCAGGGTCATCTCGTCTGAGAGCTCTTTCCGGATGTGGATCCCCATGAAGAACTTCCGGTCACGAATGAGATCCAGACCATGCTCCAGAAGCGTGTTGACGTGCAGGATTTCCTTGCTTGGGGTTTCCTGTCGGCTGTAGGCAAGAAGATTCTTGATGATCTTGCCGCACCGCTTGGCGTCTTCGTAGATGCACGTCAGACTGTGTCTGCGGGGATCATCCTCGCCCAGGCTGTCCAGCAGGAGATTGGCGTAGAAGATGATCCCGGTCAGCGGGTTGTTGATCTCGTGCGCAACCCCGGCCGCAAGCTGTCCCAGGGAAGCCATTTTTTCCGCACGCGCGATACGGGCGAGCATTTCTCGCATGGCCTGCTCGTTCTTGAGCTTCTCCCGCAAATCATTGAACAGCCCGACGGTGGCAATTTCCTGATCGCCTTCGTAAATGATCGCCGCGGTCAGCTCGACGGGGATCTCCTCGCCATTGGCGTGCATCAGAGTGAACCTGCCCGGATGCAGCTTGCCCTTCCCCCCTTTGCTCTCATCCCGCAGGATCTTCATGACCTCCTTGGCCTGCCCCGGCAGGTAGAGCTTCTCGGTGGTCAATGGTTCATCGGCATCCTTGAGCGAGTACCCTGTGAGCTCCTCGGCGGCGGGGTTCATGGTCAGAACCCGCCCCTTCCGGTCCGCGGCGATGATGGCCGTGGTCGAGCTCTGGATGAGCTTCTGCGTGAAGTCCTTGGCTCCCGAGAGCTCTCGCTCGAGGTTCTTGATCTGGGTGACATCGTGCATGGATTCGACAATATACAGGACATTGCCGGCGTCATCGAGGATCGGGGAAAAGACCCGATTGTCCCACTTCTTCTTTCCGCCACGCGTCTTCACGTATTTCAAGACGGAGTGCCCGAGACGATCCGCGAGGACCTTGGCCATCGCGCAGCTTTCCTCGGGACACGGCTCCGCGGAGTGATAAAAGTAATCGTGGCACTTCTTCCCGACCACATCCTCCTTCTTGCACTCGAACTTTTCCAGGAAGCTGGCGTTCACGTCCACGATCAGCTTGTCGGGCTTCAAAATCAGAGTGGGCACCGAAAAACAATCGAAAAGCCTGGCTTTCCAGACGTTGGGAGTCTCCATCTTCGGTCTCTCGCCGCGCACGGGTTCGTTCAATGTCAGCCCTGCGAGCCATCCGCTTTGCTGGCACCCGGGCTGAGGTTGTAATGCTTGATCTTGCTGTGGAGCGTAACCCTGCTGATTTCCAGGGCCGCAGCGGCCTTTGAAATGTTCCACCCATGGAGGTTGAGAATTCGCTCGATGTGCTGCTTTTCGTTTTCCTTCAGCGATTGAGGGAGATCCTGAGGAGAGGACCTGAAGAGGAATGCGAAGTCATCCTTGGTGAGGTAGTGGCCTTTGGACAGCACAACGGCCCGCTCGACAGCATTTTCCAGCTCACGGACGTTTCCTGGCCAAGGGTAGCTTTGCAGCGCCTTGATGGCCTGCTGCTGAATCCCCACAACCGGCTTGCTGGTTTCTTTGCGGATCCGCTCCAAAAAGTGCTGCGCCAGCTCCGGGATGTCGTCGATGCGCGCGTGAAGCGGCGGAATTTCCAGCTCGATGACGTTCAAGCGATAATAGAAATCCTGGCGAAAGGCCCCACGCTCGATCTCTTTGGCTAGGTCTTTGTGCGTGGCGCAGATGAGGCGAAAATCGACCGGGATCTCCTCCGTCCCTCCGACGCGATGAAACGTCTTCACTTCCAGCACACGAAGCAGGTCGACCTGCATCTTCAGAGGGATTTCCCCGACCTCGTCCAGGAAAAGGGACCCGCCCTCAGCCATTTCCAGTCGACCCTTCTTGGCGCGCTTCGCGCCGGTAAACGCCCCGCTCTCGTGGCCGAACAGCTCGGTTTCGAGGAGCGTCTCCGTAAACGCCCCGCAGTTGATCGGGATGAAGGGTCCAGAGCTTCGGTCGCTCAAGGCATGGATGGCCTTCGCCACCAGCTCCTTTCCCGTTCCGGTTTCCCCGCGCAGCAGCACGGGTGAATCGAAGGTTGCAACCTGCTCGATCAGGGAGAAGAGCTGGCGCATGCAGCCGGACGCCCCGATCAGGTCCTCGCAGCGCACGCGACACGCGATCTGCTCCCTCAGGATGATGTTTTCCTCGAGGGTCCGTTTCTGCTTCAGGAGCTTCTCGAGCAGGCAGGTCAATTCTCCGGGCTCGAAGGGCTTGGTGAGATAATCGCAGGCTCCGCGCTTCATCGCGTCGACGGCGGTCTCGATGGATCCGAACGCCGTGATCATGACCACCATCGAATAGGGGCAGTTGGCCTTGACGTAGTCGAGCACTTCCAAGCCGCTCACCTCGGGCATCTTGATGTCGAGAAAGATGAAATCGTAGTCCTTGGTGTCCACCATTTCGAGAGCGATCCGGCCCCCGTCAGCGCTGTCCACGTCGTAGCCGTACTTCTTGAACCAGGCAACGAGGGATTCCCGCACGATCATTTCATCATCGACAACAAGGATCTTCCAACTTCCGGTCATAAATCTCCCTTCTTCAGGATGGTGCGTGCCCCGGGAAGAACGGAATAACGTGCTGCGACGCGCTTCATCGAGAGCGGCGTTTCGTCTGAGCTTAATGCCATTTTATGGGTGAATTCGCTCATTTCCTGATTGCAAGATTAGTACCGGAACCCCGGCAAAACCAAGACGGGACGCTCCACCGCGCTGGATGTGGGTGGATGACGGGGCAGTCGACCGCCCCACGAAGCGATGCGGTCGCGTCTTGGGCTGGGGTGTACAGATCTTGAATCCGGCTGCTAAGAAACTTTACACCTCCTGAACGGGCACTCCTCAAGCCGAAAGACTGGCTTCCGGAGACATTTGTAAAGAACCTTTACAGAAAAATCACCCAAAGCGAATCCTTCTTTCGAATTAAGCCCTCACCATATCCTCTTTGTTCTTTCATTTCGTAAGCCCCGAGCCACTTTAGAGCATGTCACGCATCGGCTTGTCATACTGTGGCACGCGTCTTGTAAATGAAGAGTGCACGAAAGCAGCGAATGTATTTACTGGATTGTTAATAACTTCCATTTCCATATTTCGCGACAGACACAGGAGGCCAATCATGAAAGCTAAGAATGAAGAAAAGAAAAGTGGACTGCAGGTTCTTTCGATGACAGAGAATCAATGCATTTGGATGAAAGCTGGAGTGGTCAATTATAAAATCTGTGATAATGCCTTCGACTGTACTTCTTGTCCTTTCGATAAAGCCATGAGCAAGAAATCCACAAAGAAGCCAACTGCTTTGGTTAGCTGGAGAGATGCAAAACGAAATGAATGGACATCTCAAAAGGAATGCCGGCACATGCTCACCGGGCGTGTTATTTTCAAACTGTGCTCTCATGACTACGAATGTCATAACTGCACCTACGACCAAATGCTATACGATTACGATAAAGACCTGGGCGCCCAATATCCCGCCATTCCCGTCAACAACGTCGGCGGCTTCCTGGTTGCCGATGGTTACTACTATCACAAGGGTCACAGCTGGGCCCGCATCGAGCACGGAGGATTCGTCCGGATGGGCGTGGACGACTTTGCCTGGAAGCTGCTCGGCGGCCCCACCGACATTTCCCTCCCCAAGATCGGCTCTCAGCTGAAGCAGGGCGAAAACGGGTGGACGATTGAACGGGAGAAAAGGATCGCTCCGGTGCTCTCCCCCATGAACGGTGTCGTGATGGCAACCAACCAAAACGCTTTGCGGCAGCCCCAGCTTTCGCGGAAGGATCCTTACGGAAACGGGTGGCTGGTCGTGATCGACCCTCTTGGCGGCCTCAGGAGAAAGACGAAAGGGCTTCTATTCGAGCGGACCGCGCTCTCCTGGCTCGGCACCGAGGTCAAGAAGCTGGAAGACATGGTGACGAGCGCCTACGGCGTCCCCCTTGCGGCGACCGGTGGTGAGATCGTCGATGACATCTACGGGAATCTGCGAGAGCATCTCAAGTGGGACGACCTCGTTCACGAGTTTCTCCACACATAGGACATCGGATCCGAAATGGACACAACCTGGTGAGGGAGCTGTTACGTGTACAGCTCCCTCACTTGTTCTTGAAGAGCAAAGCTGCACCGAGAACAGAAGTAGATGTCCAAATCGTCCAGGTGGCCGAGCTTGGGACTGTACTGCATGAGACACTTGGACGTTTCGCAATGGTAGAGCGAGAGAGTGTGAGATCGGAA
>CALBZH010000567.1 GCA_937889795.1 uncultured Syntrophobacteraceae bacterium
GCTGCATCCCGAGAAGCAAGCGCATGGAAGCGGGCATGGGCTCGACCGCGATTTGCACGCCGCGCGAACCGTCCCTCTCAGCGCGCACGATGGTTCCCGAAACCGCCGGCATCGTCAGCTCTTCGTCAGGAGCCCCCGCTCCATGGTCCACGATACCCCCGGCGGCGCGGAGGGCGTCGCCCCAGGTTGCGATCGGGCCGGGCAGCATGTAAAGGACTGGATGAGCCACTTGCCCCTCGACCTGGATCACAATCGGACGATGGGAAGGGGAGGGGAGAGACCGTGGGGGAGTGACGGCCCGGAAAGAAAGGAATACGAGGAGCAGGGCGGCCACGAGCATGCCGGCCGCCCAGGTTGTCTTCGGCATGGGGCCGCTCAGCACGTTTGCTTTTGCTTTTCTGTCTTGTACATCTTGTAATTGACACTGTCGACCAGGGCCTGCCAGCTGGCTTCGATGATGTCTTGGGAGACACCAACCGTGCCCCACTGGTCGACCCCATCGGTTGACTCGATGAGCACGCGGACGCGAGCCGCCGTGCCGACTCGCCCTGGGAGAACCCGCACCTTGTAGTCGCTGAGCTCCATGTCTCGCAGCTCTGGATAGAATTTTTCGAGGGCTTTGCGGAGCGCGTTGTCCAGGGCGTTCACCGGTCCCTTGCCCAGGGCCGCCGTGTGCTCCTCGCTGCCGCCGACCTTGACGCGGATCGTTGCCTCGGCGACGGGGCTCCCGTCATCCCGCATCTTCTGGTCAATCACACGGAATCCCACAAGCTCGAAATAGCGTTTGCTCTTGCCCATGGCCTTGTTGATGAGGAGCTCGAAGCTGGCCTCGGCCGCCTCGAACTGAAACCCCTGGTTTTCGAGATCTTTCAGCTCCTCGAGCACTTGCAGAGCGACCGGGTCGGTCTTGCTGAGGTTGAGCCCATAGTCCTCTGCCTTGCGCCGGATCGTGGCGCGTCCCGAAAGGTCGGAGACGAGCACCCGCCGCCGATTCCCCACCAGGGCGGGATCGATGTGCTCGTAGGTGTCGGGGTTTCGCTCGACGGCGCTGATGTGGACGCCACCCTTGTGCGCGAACGCGCTGCGGCCCACGAAGGGCTGGTAACGGTTGGCCGTCACATTGGCAAGCTCGAGTACGTATCGACTCACGGCACGAAGCTTCTTGAGATTTTCGGCGGACAGGCATTCATTGCCCATCTTGAGGCACAGGTTCGGGATGATCGAGCACAGATTGGCGTTGCCGCAGCGCTCGCCCACTCCGTTGATGGTTCCCTGGATCTGCACGGCGCCGGCCTCCACGGCGGCGAGGGAGTTGGCAACCGCGAGGTCCCCGTCGTTATGAACATGAATCCCAAGGGGGGTGCCGGGGTAGGTCGTCTTCACCACTTCCATGATCTCCCGGATTTTGCTGGGAAGGTTTCCGCCGTTGGTGTCGCACAGGATCAAGCATTCGGCTCCGCCCTCGATGGCTTTGCCGAGCGTCGCCAGTGCATAGTCGGGATTGTCCTTGAAGCCGTCGAAGAAATGCTCGGCGTCGTAAAACAGGGTCTCGGTGTGTTGACGCAGGTAGGCAAGGCTATCGCGAATGAGCTCGAGGTTCCGCTCAAGCGTGGTGTGGAGCGCGTCTCGGACGTGAATGGTCCAGCTCTTCCCGAAGATGGTGATCACGGGCGTCCGGGCTGCGACGAGCGCCCTCAGATTCTCGTCCGTGGATGCGGTCTTGCTATGGTGATGGGTGGCCCCGAAAGCGGCTATCCTGGCATTGCGAAGGGCGTAGTTCTTGATCTCTTCGAAAAAGCCTGCATCCTTGGGATTCGAGCCCGGCCAGCCGCCCTCGATGTAATGAAACCCGAGATCATCCAGTTTCAGGGCGATCCGGACCTTGTCTTCCATGGACAAGGTGAAGTCCTCGGCTTGTGTGCCGTCCCGCAAGGTTGTGTCGTAGATTTTGACTTCATGCATCGGGGGTCCCTTTCAGCTGCGGACGGGCAGGGAGCCAGAACGAAGGCAACGCCCGGCGTTTCCCCGCCTCGATCGCTCACTTCTCTTCCTTGATCTTGACCGTCCCGAGCGGCGGCGACTTCTCCAGCTCGAAAGCGTCGTGCAGCACGCGAACGGCCAGCTCCGTGTACTTCTCGTCGATGACGCAGGAGACCTTAATTTCGGACGTCGAAATCATCTTGATATTGATGTTCTGGTTGGAGAGGGTTTCGAAAATTTTGCAGGCCACGCCACTGTGGCTGCGCATTCCAAGACCGATGACCGAAATCTTGGCGATGTTCGGATTGCTGTGAACCTTGCCTGCGCCGAGCTCCTCCGCCATTCGCTCGGTCATTCGGATGGCCTTGTCATAGTCGGGCTTGGGCACGGTGAAGGACATGTCCGCGCGCCCGGGGATGCTCCCGCTCCCTTGGACGATCAGGTCAACGTTGATCTTGGCATCGGAGATGGGGCGGAAGAGCTTGGCGGCCATGCCCGGGACGTCCGGGACGTTGGTGATGGTGATGCGAGCCTCATTTCGGTTGTAGGTGATGCCGGAGACCACCACTTGTTCCATTTCTTCATCCTCCTTGG
>CALBZH010000568.1 GCA_937889795.1 uncultured Syntrophobacteraceae bacterium
GACGGCCGCCCCAAGATTGCCGATTTCGGGCTGGCCAGATCCTGCCACCTGAAGCCGATCACCCAATCCATGGATATCCAGGGGACTCCCCCGTACATGTCTCCGGAGCATTTCCTGGATCTCAAACGAACCGACGAGCGGACTGACATCTATGCACTGGGTAAGATCCTCTACGAGGCTATCTCCGGGAAGATAAGACAGGATCAGATTCCTTTCAGAAAGGCAAGCCTCTCGGCGCCGGAAACAGTCTTCTTTCAAGAGCTCGATCGAATCATTCAGCAAGCGACCGCCGAAGAGCGCCATGAGAGACTCTCTTCCGTGGAGGCCTTCAAGTGTGCCATCGAGGAAACACTCATTGCCGACGAAACCGGAAGAACCGCCCCCACAACGTCTTCTGCGAAAGAGCGCCCTCGGTGGAAAGGGATCGTTCTTGCTGCTGGAATGATCCTGCTGTTGAGCGGGATTATAGGAGGCGTCGGATTCTTGCTGCTCCACGAGAAAGAGCATGGAGTCGCGCCCTCCTCCCGCACCGATGCGACCGATTCCATTCACTCGAAAGTTGTTATTGAGGCCGACTCCGCACCAACGATTCCCCTCGGGAACTCTCCGGCGCCCGTCATCGAGGGCAGGGATGGCACGATTTTGAGTCTCGTTCACGGAGGTAATTTAATCGTCTCGGAAGGCTCCGGTGCGGAGGCCACCCAAACCATCCCGGTGAACCCCTTCTACATGGACAATACCAAAGTGACCAATCTCCAGTTTGTTGAATTCCTGAACCAGGCTCTGCCCAGGATCAAGATCGAAAATGGCGTGGTGAGAGGCGATGGAAGGATCTGGCTATTCCTCGGCGAGGTCACGAAAGGCTGCGAGCCCATCGGGTTCAAGGACGGGAGGTTCTACATCAAGGAACCACCCCATGCTTCATGCCCCATTCTTCGTGTTACCGCTTACGGGGCTTCGGCTTATGCTGGATTCCACGGCCGACGACTCCCCTCGAAGTCCGAATGGCTTTTCGTCAGGGGGGAAGGCAACACACCAAAGAAAGCAAGCCCCTCCGCCCCGACACCCTTAGGGTGGATGTCGGGGGGAGATCCGACGTGTCCGCTTCCAGGCCGAACGGGAAGCACATCCTCTGGAGAGGAGAGCGCACTGCCGGTGTGCTCTCCCGTAAGCCAGTTCAAAGCCAACCAACACGGAATACACGGACTGGATTCCGGTGGAGAATGGGGTTTGTCGTTCCTTGGACCCCGCTCGGAGAATACGAGGCCGGAGAGTGCGCGCTATGTGATCTTGGGAGAATTCGTGGGTGAGCTCGAGAAAGGAGCAACCCTTCCGTCCGCGGTTCAACGTCACCCATGGGAAGCGTTTGAAGAGGTCGGGTTCCGCTGTGTCATCGGAACCACGGAAGGATAAGGATCGGCCGCCGAAGGAATAACTATGAGAAGAGTTAAAGAAACGCTGGTTGTAGGGATCTTGATTGGTGTTACGGGCGCAATCGATTACACCGCATCCGTCTACACCTCATCTTTCGATATCGTCTATCGTGAGTTGTACTTGGTCCCCATCGTACTGAGCGCTTACTGGTTCGGGAAGAAAGGCGGGCTGATCGCGTCAACAAGCGCGTCCCTGGTCTATCTGCCCTGTGCGGTTTTGGCCGCTCCCGCGGGGAGCGCACTCTATGTCAGCAACATCGTGGAGATACTCCTTTTCAATGCGGTGGCTCTTCTGTTCGGATTCTTGAGGGATCGCGAAAAGAGACGTGAGAAAGAAAAGCTCGAGGCAATCATGGCGATGGCCGGAGGAGTCGCTCATGAGCTGAACAACCCCCTCGCCATTGCATTGATGAATGTCGAGGTGGTGCGAAACGATCTTGAGCCTGGCTCGGAACACTATCAAGAGCTTCAGTCCGTTGTCGAGAATCTCAAGCGAATGGCGACCATGATCAAGAAGATAAGCCAGATTGAGCGCATTGAGCTGCAACCGTACGCAGGTAAGACGAAGATTGTGGACTTTGACAGGTCCTTCGGTGGTAATCGAAGCCCTATGCAAAGCACAGGGCATTCATTGGATCAACGGGTGAGTGCCAACCAAGCGTAAGTGCAGAAACCCTCTTTTATAATGGGGTTCTAAGCCCAAACCCGCGTAATTTATTTAATCGTTGAATATCCAGATGTTACAGTAAATTGGCGCTGGCCAGTATGGCCTCCAGATCAATCGGGTTCTGCTTGTCGCGGAACGCGTAATGCCCCAATAAATGG
>CALBZH010000569.1 GCA_937889795.1 uncultured Syntrophobacteraceae bacterium
ACGGAAGAAGCCTTCGAGAAAGACGCGCGACCGGGTGTCCGATGCACTGAAAATGTCGGGGTAGAGGCGCCGGAAGAGCGCGGGGCGCCATTTGGAGCTGGGCTGCCGCGCCCAGAACCGGCGGACCTTGTCTTCCTTGAAGATGTCGTAGCCCGCGAAGATCTCGTCCGAGCCTTCGCCGGTCAGGACCACCTTGAAGTCATTTTCGCGGACCAGCCTGGCAAGGCGGCAGAGGGGAACGGGGGCCGTGCGGAGAAGCGGCACCTCTGAATGCCAGATCACCTGCGGGAACGTCTCGCCGATGTCGGCTTCCGTACAGCGGATGCTCCGGTGGTCCGTGCCGATGGCGGAAACCGCCTTTTGCTGGAACGGGGCCTCATCGAAACGGCCGTCCGTGAAGCTGACGGAAAAGGTTCTAAGCTGGTTGTTGAATGACCGCTTGACCAGGGACGTGATGGTCGTGCTGTCGAGGCCGCCGCTGAGATAGGCACCCACGGGAACGTCGGCTCGCAGGCGAATTTTGGTCGCATCGTAGAGGAGCCCTTTGAGCTCCTCCGCGTAGTCGTCAAGGGGACGCTCTTCGCTGCCGGGGTTGGAAAACGACAGTTCCCAGTAGGGGTGGGTCTTGAAACCGTCCTGGGAGAAAATAGCGTAGTGGGCCGGTTTGAGCTGGTGGACCCCTTCGAAGGCCGTATCGGAGCCGAGGGGTGCCCAACAGGTGAAGACATCCGCCAGGGATTGGAGCCGGATGGCGCGGGGGACGCTCGCGTCGGCGAAGATGGCTTTAATCTCGGAGCCGAAGAGCAGCTTGCTCCCATCCAGGCGGTAAAACAGGGGGCGGATGCCGAGACGGTCTCGGGCCAGGAAGAGCTGCTTCTTGGGACTGTCCCATATGGCCAGGGCATATTGACCGTTGAGGTGTTTCAGGAAATCGGGGCCGTACTGCTCGTAAAGGTGGACCAGGATCTCCGTATCCGTTTTGGTATAGAATCTGTGGCCCTGGGCTTCGAGGGCCGTGCGCAGCTCGGGGTAGTTGAAGACTTCGCCGTTGTAGACGATCCAGATGGTACGATCCTCGTTGTGGATCGGCTGATCGCCACCGCTGAGGTCGATGATGCTGAGGCGCGCGTGCGCCAGGCCGGCGTGGGCGTCCGTGTAGATGCCGAAAGCGTCGGGACCCCGGTGGGCGATGTAGCCCAGCATCCGAACGAGGAGGTCCTGCTTCGGAGCCGGGTCTTTGAAGTCGATGATGCCTGCTATGCCGCACATGGTTGGGTCAACGCGGAGTAAATGTCGAATGAAAAAGACAAAGAAGAGAGAAAGACGAATTCACCGCAGAGGGCGCTGAGGGCGCAGAGGAAGGGATTAGAGGGAATGGCAAATGAGAGAGCCGTCTAGTCCCCTTGCTCTTATGCTGTTTTTTTTCTTGTGATGTAGGCGGAGACGAAGACGACCGAATCGAGGTTTTCGGGGATAAGCTCTTCGTCTTCGACCTTTATGCCGTAAGTCTCCTCGATGAAGGAAACGAGCTCAAGGACTCCCGTTGAGTCGATGATGCCCTTTTCGAGGAGCGAATCGGAGTTTTCGAAACCGTTGCTCGTGTCGCCGAACAGGAAGCTTTCAACGATGAAGCCGCGGATCTGGTGTTCGATGGCCTGGCTCATGGTGCTGGGTGGTTACTCCTTTCAAAGATTCACCGCGGAGGGCGCGGAGAGCGCTGAGGGTGGATCGATATAATGATTAACGATGCGTCGGATTCCGTGTTTCAGATATTTCACGTTGAAGTTGATGAGGAGGCCAACCTGGAGACCTGAGAGCTTCAGGTAGGAGAGCAGCTGAGCGTCGTGGATGGGCTCCAGCTTCTCGATAGCCTTGAGCTCCACGATGACGGTTTCGTCCACGAGAAGGTCGAGGCGATACCCGGCATCCAAAGCAAGTCCACGGTACGTGATTGGGAGGCTCTTCTGACGCTCAACCACATGTCCTCAGTCAGACAGTTCATAGTGGAGGCATGCCTCTTAAGCCGACTCGAGCAACCCCGGCCCCAACTCCCTATGGACCGCAATCGCCGCCCCAATGATCCCTTCCGTCAGAAGATTTATCTCCATCCCTTCTCTGCGCCCTCAGCGCCCTCTGCGGTGAGACCGCTTTATCGCGCGCCTTCACCCAGCAGGACAACTCCGACGGTTCGGAGCAGGATTTTGAGGTCCAGCAGGACCGACATGTTTTTGATGTAGTAGAGGTCGTATTCCAGCTTGCGCTTGGCGTCTTCGACGGTCGCGCCGTAGGGGTATTTCACATGAGCCCACCCGGTGATGCCGGGGGGTACGGTGTGGCGGACATTGTAGTACGGGATCTGGGCTTCGAGCTCTTTCACGAACTGTGGCCGCTCGGGACGGGGGCCGACCAGACTCATTTCGCCCTTGAAGACATTCCAGATCTGCGGCAGCTCATCGATGCGAAACATCCGGATCCAGCGGCCCACTCGGGTGACTCGCGGGTCTTTCTTCTGAGCCCATTGGGCTCCGTTTGATTCCGCGTTGAGGCTCATCGAACGGAACTTAAAGACCCTGAAAACGCGGCAGCCCTTTCCGACTCGCTCCTGCTGGTAAAACACCGGGCCGGGGGACTCCAGGTAGATGGCTGCGGCGATGACCAGACTCACCGGAAGACTCAAGATGAGCAGGATCGCGGAGACAACCAGGTCGACGGCACGCTTGATCCGCTGGATGCATTGCTTGTGGAGAAGCTCGAAGCCTTCCGAAAAGAGCAGCCACTGGTCCTCGATGTGCTCGACGGGGATCCTTTCCGCCACTCTTTCGTACACGGATGGGGCTTCGAGAATCTCGATTCCCTGGAGCCTGGCTTCGAGGGTCTTGCGGATGAGCCAGGGCGGTCGCTGCCGCGGGAGGGCGAGAACAGCGGTCCGGGCGCCGGTGGTGGAAGCGAGCTCACTGATTTGGTCGAGGGTCCCAATCACGGGGGGCGATCCGATTATCCGGCCAAGCTTGGAAGGATCGTCGTCCAGCATCCCCGTAACTTGGTATTCGGATGCTTGCGAATTCAAAACCGTGCAGACGTCTTTGCCGCATGCGCCAGCCCCAAGGACCAGCGTCCCCATTCGCCCCCGGTCTTCTTTGGAAAGGGCGTGAAAGAGCCATCGCCATCCGGTGAGAGCCGTCCAGGCTATGCCTAGGTGGATAAACATGACCCCTCTGCCAAATTGCAGCATTTCAGGAATAAGGTAATAGAATGTCGTGGATGCCACGGCCACGGTGAGGCAGCTCAAGGCAACACGCCCGCAGACCTCTGACAAGGAAAAGGGCTTTCGGTAGTTGTATTGGTCGAAAATGAAAAGAACTAGAGGGTACGAAAGAACGTTGAACAGGTACACCCAAAGGTATTCGGAAAAAACAAGAGTCGGAGAATCGAGCCGAAGAGATACTGCCGCAGTCTGTGCAAGGCTGATCCACAGCACATCCCACAGGATCATGAAAGTCTGATTTCGCCTGAGCCCGGCCAAGAGTCGCTCGGACGTCCTGATCTCTTTGTGCTCCTCAGAAGAGCTTTCGATCTCGGTGACCGACAGATCGTAAGAACACTGCTTCTCCGTCTCCTGGGCCTCAGGGTACAGCACGAAGGACAGCTCCAGAAGGTGAATCCTGTCCTCCCCGACGACTTTCAGAAGCTCCCGGTGAACCTTCTCGAAGATGCGGTCCTTGGCGGCATTGAGGTCGTGCTTGCCAAGCTCGGTGAAGAGAACACCCAGGATAAAACCCTCCTCGTACCAGCCTTTGATATCCGTTTCCCGCGTTGCGGCAGCCAACGCAGGCTCCAGGGACATCAAAAAATGCGCATGGCTCATCACATTGGCGAGCCCTTTGGTGTTGAGAAGCAGCAGGAAAAACGGCTTCTTGGAACGCTCGGCGCGGCGCTTTTCCATGTAGAGGATCTGGTGAAACACTTCCTCTCCAAGAAACAGCGGCCCGGCGGCGTCAGGGAAGGACACGGCAAGCCCTGGCTTGATGGATGCTTCCATTTTACGACGGTCTCCTTAAGCAAGGATCGCTTTGTTGAACGCTGTGCTCTTCCGGG
>CALBZH010000570.1 GCA_937889795.1 uncultured Syntrophobacteraceae bacterium
GAGATATCCACTCGTGACTGGAGTTCAGACGTGTGCTCTTCCGATCTCACTTCGGTCACGAGGCGGTGGGGAGGGTTCGGCAAGGTCTCCAGCGTGTGATCCGAAGTGGGTATATCGCTCGATGGCCGGGTGGTGTGAATGTGCTCGACGAGCCCTGGTATGCCACTGCCGAGCATCTGTTGGAGGAGACCCCGCGCCTGGTTGCTCCCGATGCACGCCTGCTCAAAGGGCCTTCTGAGGGCCTCATCAAGACGCTGGCGGATGTAAAACGAGCGAAACAGGCTGTCGATGCAATTGCGGCGGGCGGGTACCTCATGGATCTCTGCGGTATGAATCAATCGGACGTCTGGCGGTGGCGTCTGTGGCAGGAAGGGCAAATCCGGGAAGTCGAAGATGTGACTCTCGGGAGTCTGGTCTGGACCGCGGCGTTTCGGTCCCTGGAATCGGGCGATTGGCTCGTCCTGCCCTTGGATCCAAAACAGTGGGCGGCTCGGGCCAAAGACCTTGACCCGAAGACGCTGGAGGTGGTCATTCGCACCCGGGTAGAGGTCAAAACGTCTCGGGACTCTCAGAAGAAGGCTGTGCTTGCCTATCTTGAGCCGCTGTTCCAGACGTATGCGGAGGAAATGGGATCCTTTTCCGTTGAGAGCCCTCCCGACCCCAAGCTCACGGGCTACTTCCTGTTCTCTGATCCATGACGATCCGAAGCGGTGTTTCTCAGCGATCCTGGCACGGTGGACCGGCTTGTAAAATGCCTACAGCTATGCTAGCAAGAAAACCCGCCGGGTGGATTGGCTGCGAATGGATCCCCGCTGCCTCATTGCCGTTTTCAATGTGCGTCATCAGAAAGGAATCTCCTACTATGGCTCAAATTGCCCCATTCCGCGGGCTTCGCTACAATCTGTCGAAGATCTCCGACCTTAGCTCGGTGGTGATCCCACCGTATGACGTGATTTCTCCTGCCGAACAGCAAGCCTTTCACGCAGCCAGTCCCCATAACATGATCCGCATCGAGCTGGGCGAGTCAACGTCCCTGGACAACGATCGTGACAACCCTCACACCCGCGCGGCTCAGTACTTGCGCCAATGGCAGGAAAGCGGCATTCTACTTCGGGACCCGAAACCGGCTCTCTATTACTATGAATTGGACTATTCGCTTCCTTCAATGCCGCCCCAAACCCGATGCGGTTTCATCTGCGCCCTGCGCCTGGAGGATTTCAGCTCCGGCGGTGTCAAGCCTCATGAGAGGACGTTCCAGGCGGTCAAAGATGAACGGCTGGGACTGATGATGACCTGTCATGCGAACTTGAGCCCCATCTTTGCCCTCTATTCGGATCCGGGCGAGACTGTGCACCGAGCACTGAAGCAGGGTGTGCAGTCCGTGCCCGCCATGAAGTTTCGGGATCGGACCGGGATGGAGCACAGGCTCTGGCCGGTTGACCATCGGGATATTCTTCAACACGTGTCGCATCTGATGCAGGATAAGGCCATCTTCATTGCCGACGGGCACCACCGCTACGAGACGGCGCTGACGTACCGAGGGATACAACGGGTGCAAGCAGGAAGTATTCGAGAAAAGGCACCATACGAGTATGTGATGATGTATCTTTCGAACCTCAACCAGGGTGGACTCACCATTTTGCCGACTCACCGGCTCCTGCGAAATCTTGATGCCATCAAGCCCGACGTCTTCCTTCAATCCGTGGACGCCTTCTTTGATGTGATGCCTTATGGGGCTTCGGAGTCAGGGGTTGGGGCTTGGCGCGAAGGCTTGAGATCCTGTGGTGAGCGGAAGGAGACCATTTTCGGGTTCGCCCATCGGAGCGGAAGCCCTCTTTACCTGCTAAAAGCCAAAACGCATCCGGTGCGGGACTATCTTGAAAGCGTCGGTGTGCCTGAGGTGCTGCGGACGCTGGATGTCGTCGTTTTGGACCACGTGCTGCTCAGACGTGTGATGGGTCTTTCAGAGTCCTTTCTGGCCAACGAGAACAACATCCACTTCAAGCACGACCTCGTGGAAGCGCTCACGCAGGTTCAGGGCGGGACGTATGACGCCGGTTTTTTCATTAACGGAACCCGCATCGAACAGGTGCAGGAGGTGGCGAACGCCGGGCTGATCATGCCTCATAAGGCCACCTACTTCTATCCCAAAGTTGGAAGCGGGCTGGTGATCAATCCGTTGCCGGCCGACGAAGAGATGGTCTGGTAGGGTCCTTTGAAGACTCGAGATGCGCTCTTCGATGGGCGGCTCACGGTCCTCCAGAAGTCCGGAGGCTACCGTTTCTCCGTGGACGCCATCCTCCTTGCCGGCCTCACGAGGGTCCGACCGCGGGACCGTGTGGCCGATCTGGGGACCGGCTGCGGGGTGGTGCTTCTTCTCATGGCCTATCGGGGGCAGGGAAGGCTGCTGACCGGCATCGAGCTGCAAGCGGATCTGGCATGCCTCGCGCGTGAGAACGTGCAGGTCAACGGGTTTGAAGACAGGATCCGCATCCTGGAGGCCGATTTTCGACATCTGAATGGGAGTGGACACCTCGCTGCCGGATCCGTGGATTTGGTTGTGAGCAACCCCCCCTACCGACGTGTCCATTCGGGTCGAATCAACCCAGAGGATGAAAAGGCCGTCGCACGACATGAGCTGGAAGGGTCGGTCGGCGATGTGATTGCCGCGGCATCGTATCTCCTTCCCGCAAAGGGAAGGCTGGCAATCGTCTATCCCGCCTCGCGCTTGGACCATTTGATCGTGGAAGTCCGAAGCCGCGGTTTCAGCCCTAAAGAGCTCACGGTGGTCTTCTCCAATCGTGCGGACCAAGGCCGGCTGGTGCACCTTCAGTGTCTCAAAGGCGGTGGCGAGGAGCTTAAGATCAATCCGCCGTTCTTCATTTACCGGGAGCCGGGAGTCTATACGGAGGCGATGGAGGCGCTTTATAAATCCTGACACGATGGCGGGCTGAGCGTTGCCTGGCTCGCTTGGAAATGCTTTCTGGAGCTCTCGCGGTCGCGGGGGCGATGTGATGTCCGATTCAGACAAGGAGTCCGTTATGGATATGGGATTGCAGGGTAAAGTGGCACTGATTGCCGGTGGGAGCCAGGGCTTGGGGAAGGCGGTGGCTCTGGAGATGAGCCGCGAGGGGGCGAAGCTTGTCATTTGTGCGTTGGATGATCCCGAGCTGCCCGCCGCCGTCGAGGAGATCAAGGCGGCAACCGGTGGGGAGATCATCGGCATTCCGGCCGATCTCACGAATGCAGATCAGGCAAGGAACTTCGTGCGGCAAGGCATCGAGCACTTCGGGACTGTTGACATCCTGGTCAACAACGCGGGAGGTCCACCCTCCCGCACCTTCCTCGAGATCGACGACGACCTGTGGATGTTTGGCGTGCGTCTGAATCTCATGAGCACGATTATCATGACTCGGGAAGTTGTGCCAAAAATGATTGAGAAGCGCTGGGGGCGAATTGTCAACATGACCTCGATCGCCGTCAAGCAGCCGATCGACGGTCTGATCCTTTCTAACACCGTCCGCTCGGGCGTGGTGGGCATGGCCAAGACCTTGTCGAACGAGCTCGCGCCGTACAACATCACGGTAAATAATGTCTGTCCCGGCTATACGATGACGGAGCGTGTCCGGTCGCTTGCCGTCGTTACGGCCGAGAAGGAAGGCACAACGCCCGAGGCGATCATCAAGCGATGGGAATCCTCTGTGCCGATGGGACGGTTGGGGACGGTTGAGGAGTTCTCGGCGCTCGTCACGTTCCTCGCTTCCGAGCGTGCGAGCTATATTACGGGAGCCTCCATTCAGATTGATGGGGGCTACTATCGGGGCATCATGTAAGGAATAGGACTGAAAAGACTGACAAGGAGTCTTCACATGCCGGTTCGAACCGCATACATCCGATCAGTGGGTCGGTTTCTGCCTGAGCGGCGGCTGACCAATCAGGACCTCGAAAAGATGGTGGATACCAACGATGAGTGGATCGTCTCGCGTACTGGGATTCGCGAGCGCCGGATTCTTGAGAAGGGCCTGGGCAATTCGTACATGGCGGTTCGGGCGGCCAGGGAGTGCCTGGAGAATGCCGGCGTCGGTCCGGGTGAGATCGATGCCATCGTGGTCGGTACCGTGACGCCGGACATGTTCTTTCCATCCGTGGCCTGCTTGGTCCAAGACCAGCTCGGGGCGAGCAAGGCGTGGGGGTTCGACGTTTCCGCGGGCTGCTCAGGGTTTGTCTTTTCACTCACGACTGGCGCCCAGATGATCGAGTCCGGACGGTATAGCAAGGTCCTCGTCATCGGCAGTGATGTGATGAGCAGCATTATGGATTACACGGATCGAAACACCTGCGTGCTTTTCGGGGACGCCGCCGCGGCTGTCCTGCTGGAGCCATGTCCCGAGGAGGGCTACGGTCTTCTGGACTACGTTCAGCGGATCAATGGGGCCGGTGGGGCCCATCTGCACATGAAGGCCGGCGGAAGTCGGAAGCCTGCGAGCTTCGAGACGGTTCAGAACAAGGAGCATTACGTTTATCAGGAAGGGAAGCAGGTCTTTAAGTTCGCGGTAACGGAGATGGCCAATGTGTCGGTCCAGATCATGGAAAGGAACGGCCTCGAGGGGAAAGACATCGCCTATTTCGTTCCCCACCAGGCCAACTTCAGAATCATCGAGGCCAGCGCCAACCGAATGGGAATCGAAATGAGCAAGGTCGTGATCAACATCGAGCGGTACGCCAACACCACTGCCGCCACGATTCCGTTGTGTCTCTATGAGATCATTCAGGAAAACAAACGTGTGAAAAAAGGCGACAACATCGTCATGTCCGCCTTCGGAGCAGGCTTTACCTGGGGAAGTGTCCTGCTGCGCTGGTGGGAGTAGGGATGTGGCCGGCGGGCTGCCTCAAAGCGTGAGAGCTTGAGACAGCCCGCCGGTTATGATCAGAGTCCAGCCTTCTTGAGAGATCGTTCCCACTGTTCGTCCACTTGGCGTTGAAAATTCGTGACGTCCTCCGGGGCCATCCGCCTGAACCGGCCCTGAATCTTCAGGTACTCGTCCACCGGTCGTTTACGCCCGCTTCGTGCCATACTGAGGCTCTTTCCCGTGAGCTTGTAGACGCCCTCGTCCACCTCAAAGAGAATCACGATCCCCGATTCCACGGCAAGTCGACCGACCGTAACGGTATCTTTGGTCGGAAACCCCCACCCCGGCGGGCAGGGAATGGCCAGGTAGATGAAACGTGTTCCTCGGATTTCCTTGGCCCGTACGAACTTGTTGTAAAGATCGCCCGGATAGGATGAGCTGGCCGTGGCGAGGTACTTTGGGTGATGGGCCTCCATGATTCGGATGAAATCCTTCTTGGGCTGCTCCTTGGGGAGAACCGGAGTGGTGGTGGTCACGGCGCCGGTTGGAGTCGCGCTCGAGCGCTGGACGCCGGTATTCATATAGGCCTCGTTGTCATAGCACACGTAGATGAAATCGGTCTCGCGCTCTGCTGCCCCGCTGAGGGCCTGGATACCCATGTCGAATGTTCCGCCGTCTCCCGCCATGGCAAGCACCGTATAGTCGT
>CALBZH010000571.1 GCA_937889795.1 uncultured Syntrophobacteraceae bacterium
CTCGGTCCCCACCTGGAGAACAACATGATCAACCTGGGGATTTACGAGGAAATTGTCAGGACTGCCGAAGGTGAGGGTCTGGATATTCAGGCCCTCTTCGACCAGGAGGCGGAGCCCGGCCTTGGCAATGGAGGGCTGGGCCGGCTGGCGGCCTGCTACCTCGATTCCCTGGCTTCCCTCGAGATCCGTGCCATCGGGTACGGCATCCGCTACGAGTTCGGCATTTTTGACCAGCAGATCCGGGACGGGTGGCAGGTGGAGCGCACGGACCAGTGGCTTCGGCTGGGCAACCCCTGGGAGCTCCCTCGACCGGAATTCAGCTACCACGTGGGCTTTGGCGGCTACACCGAGCCTTGTGAAGACGACCAGGGGCGCTACCGGGTTCGATGGATCCCTCACCGAACGGTGAAGGGAGTCGCCTACGATACCCCCATCCTGGGATACCGGGTGAGCACGTGCAATCTCCTGCGGCTCTGGAAGGCCGAAGCGGTTGAATCGTTCGAGTTTGAAGCCTTCAACGTCGGCGACTACTATGGGGCCGTGGACCAGAAGATTACCTCGGAGAACATCACCAAGGTCCTCTACCCCAACGATGAGCCCATTCAAGGCAAGCAGCTCCGGCTCGAGCAACAGGTTTTCTTCGTCTCCTGCTCCCTCCAGGACATGCTTCGGATTTACAGGGCATTCGGAGGGGACCTCAAACACTTTGCGAGTCATTATGCCGTTCAGCTGAACGACACTCACCCTGCCATCAGCGTGGCCGAGCTCATGCGGCTGCTCGTCGACGAAAACGGGATGGACTGGGAGCTGGCGTGGGAGATCACCCGCGGTACGTTTGGCTACACCAATCACACCCTCCTGCCGGAAGCCCTCGAGAAATGGCCGATCGACCTGTTCGCGGGGCTGCTCCCCAGGCACCTGGAAATCATCTTCGAGATCAATCGACGCTTTCTCGATGAGGTCAGAGCCCGGTTTCCGGGGGACGAGGAGCGGGTGGCCCGGATGTCGCTCATCGACGAGCGGGGTGAGCGCTACGTGCGGATGGCCCATCTCGCGTGCGTCGGCAGCCATGCCATCAACGGGGTGGCCGCGCTCCACACCCGGCTCCTGCAGGAAGACGTGCTGCGGGATTTCTACGAGATGATGCCGGAAAAATTCAGCAACAAGACCAACGGGGTCACGCCGCGCCGCTTCATGGTCTTGAGCAATCCCGGCCTGACGCATCTCATCACCGAAAGGATCGGCGAGTCCTGGATCAGCAAGTCGGAAGAGCTGCGAAAGCTCGAGCCCTACGTGGACGATGGCGCTTTTCGGGACGCGTGGCGCCAGGTGAAACTCGAGAACAAGAAGAATCTTGCCCGCGTCATCCGCGAGCGAACAGGAATCGAGGTCGATCCGCTTTCGATCTTCGACATCCAGGTGAAGCGGATCCACGAATACAAGCGCCAGCACCTGAACGTCCTCCACATCATCGCCCTCTACAACCGCATCAAGCAGGATCCGACAACCGACCTGTGCCCCCGGACGTTCATCTTCGGGGGGAAAGCCGCTCCTGGGTACTTCATGGCCAAGCGGATCATCAAGCTCATCAATTCCGTGGGTGAGGTCGTCAACAGTGATCCGGATGTGGCCGGCCGGATCAAGGTCGTGTTCTTCCCCGACTTCAACGTCAAGAGCGCGAAGTACATCTACCCCGCCTGCGATGTGTCGGAGCAAATCTCCACGGCCGGCAAGGAAGCCTCCGGGACGGGAAACATGAAATTCTCCATGAACGGCGCTCTGACCATCGGGACGCTGGACGGGGCCAACATCGAGATCCGGGAGGAAGTGGGCGCCGAGAATTTCTTCCTGTTCGGGCTGAAGGCGGAAGAGGTCGCCTCCCTCCAGAAGAACGGCTACCGGCCCGGTGACTACTGCCAGGCCAACCCGGAGCTCCAGGGGGTGATCGAGCGAATCGACTCGGGTCACTTTTCAAACGGCGACCGGGAGTTGTTCAAGCCGCTCGTCGACTCCCTCCTCTACCACGACACGTTCATGCTCTTCGCCGATTTCGGCGCCTATGTCGAAGCCCAGAAGCAGGTCGACGCGGCCTACCGCGACCAGGACCGCTGGACGCGGATGTCGATCCTCAACACGGCCCGCATGGGCAAGTTCTCGTCCGACCGGGCCATCCGGGAGTATTGCCGGGACATCTGGAAGGTCAAGCCCGTCCCGGTCACCTTGGATTAGCATTCGCGCCGGTAGCGCCGCCTTCCACGGCGGCGTATCGTTGTGGATTGCATGCGCGGGAGCAAACCCGTCGCCGCCATGGAAGGCGGCGCACCCATCATGGGCTCGCTCGTGCGATTGACTCCGAGAGGGGATGTCTCATGAAAGTCGGCATTGTCGGGAGCGGATTCGTCGGCAGTACGGCCGCCTACACGCTGGTGCTGAAGGGGGTGGTGAGCGAGCTTGTGCTCATCGACCTCAACGCCAGGGCGGCTCGGGCCCACGCGGAAGACATTCTGCACGCCACCCCGTTTGCCCGATCGGTGCGTGTCGTCGCGGGGGACTACTCCCTTCTGGATGGGGCGGATGTGGTGGTCCTCTGCTGCGGGGTGGGGCAGCGCCCTGGAGAAACCCGCCTCCAGCTGCTCGAGCGCAACGCTGGCGTGTTTTCCGGAGTCGTCGGAGAGGTCCTCCGCCATGCGAAAGACCCCATCCTGCTGGTGGCTTCCAACCCTGTCGACATCATGACGCACGTGACGGTGAAGCTCTCGGGTCTGTCTCCGGCGAGAGTCATCGGAAGCGGCACCATCCTGGATACGGCTCGTTTTCGGGCGCTCCTGGGGGAGCATTTCGGGGTTGCCCCCAGCTCCATCCACGCCTACGTCCTGGGAGAGCACGGGGATTCCGAAGTCCTGGCCTGGTCGAGCGTCATGGTGGGAGGCATCCCGATCAAGGATTTTGCCCGGCAGCGGGGGCAGCACCTTAACGGGGAAGTCGTGGACGGAATCAGCGAGGGCGTGCGCAGCGCGGCTTATCGGATCATCGAGGGCAAAGGAGCCACCTATTTCGGGATCGGCGCAGGCCTGGCCCACATCATCCAGGCCATTCGGGACGATGAGCGGCGCATTCTGACCGTTTCCGGGCTGACCCGCACGGTGGCCGAATTCGACGGGACCTGCCTTTCGCTCCCCCGCCTGGTGGGTGCCGAAGGCATTTTGGCCGAGCTCAGACCCGACCTCTCCGAGGCGGAGGACGTGAGCTTGAGAAAGAGTGCAGCCATCTTGAGAGAGGCGGTGAACGAGCTGACGCTCGATGGCTGAGCTTCGAGAATGGAAAGGAGGTGAAGGCAGGAAACGGAGCGCGGGATTTCGCTTATTGACAACCTGGTTCGCAGACAAGACAGAAAAGGAGTGGGCGATGAGCAGAAGCAGCAAGTTGTGGAGAATGATCGTTCCCATCATTGTACTCACAATGTTCATGGGCGTGGCGGACGCATCGGCACAATGCGCGCCCAAGGTGGACAATTTCTACATCTTCATTGACCAGTCCGGGTCCATGTTCCAGCGGTACATCAAGCTCGACATGGTGAAGATCGTTGCTGCGAAGAAGCTGGTTGAGCAAATGGACACCCTGATCCCCGACCTGGGCTACAAGGGCGGCATCGATCTGTTTGCTGAATTCCAGGAGATTCTCCCCCTCTTCCCGTACAAGCCGGGGTTATTGACGCCCTATCTGGTGGGCATCCGAGACGACAAGAAGATTTATGGCCGGCAAACACCCATGAAAACGGGCATCCTGGAGCTGGCGGACAAGGCTGTTCTTGACCAAGTGGTTGGTCCGGTGACCGTGATCATGCTGACGGACGGCATGGCATCCCCTGGCCAGGATCCCCTCGCCACCGTCAAGCAGCTTGTGGACAAATACCCTCGCGTGGCGTTCCACGTGATCTCCTTCGCCCAGCCTGGGGTCAAAGACCCGAGGCTCATCAAGGACAAGAAGGCGGACCTGGCAGCCGAGACCAAGGGCCAGGAAACCAACCAGCAGCTCGCCAAGCTGGGCCACGGCCAGTTCGTCGAGGCGGCCACTGTCTTCAACGACAGGGCGGCCCTGCAGAGCTTCGTGAACAACGTGTTCTGCGCCAGGGAAAAGATCATCCTGCGCGGGATCCAGTTTGACTTCGACAAGTACAACATCAAGCCGGAGTACGAGCCCATCCTCGATGAGGGTGTGGATCAGCTCAGGAAGTGGATCTACCCGTACAAGCTGTTGATCACCGGACACACCGACGACCAGGGCACCGCCGATTACAACCAGAAACTGTCCGAGAGACGGGCCAATTCGGTCATGGAATACTTTGCCAAGAAAGGCATCCCGGCGGCCAACATGAAGGCTGTGGGGCAAGGGTTCAATGTCCCCATCACGAGCAACAAGACGGAAGAAGGTCGAGCGATCAATCGGCGTGTTGAGCTGGATCTTCTGCAATGAGCTTCTGGAGCGTCGTCTGAAATGGTGTCAGGCGCCAGGCCGTTGAGTCGGGAGGCTCACGGGCTTGTGAAACGGAATTCGACAATGCTCTTGGAAAGGATGGATCGGTCATGAAGAGATCAAAACGTCTGTTGATCGTGTTTTTGGCGGCCGCACTGGTCGGGAGCTTCTGTCCGCTGGGGATTGCCCTGGATGAGGCCCAGATCAAGCAGAAGTTCGATGCCTTTCAGAAAACATGGCTCAAGAACCTGTCCGAGAAGGGCCCTTACGGCGAGAAGAACATGAAGGTCCAAATGGGCGCCGGGAGCGGGGGCCTCTACGTGGCCAAATACGACATCCTCAAGGAAAGGGCCGGGGGAGCCATCAAGAAGACCAGCCAGAAGGACACCCCTTACATCGGGGTGATGCGCTATGAGGTCTGGACCTGCAGCGCCTTCGGGAAGACCGAGGCGGAGGCACGGGCCGGTAAGTTCGAGTGCGAGAACACGAGCCAGAACAGGGAGATCTTCCGGTTCAACGGGAAAGAGTGGGTCTACTGATTGCCGTTGCTCATCCACCCGCGGGGGAGGCTTGACGCGGCGATAACGCCCGGCGCGTCTGTGCCGCTCCTGCGGGAACGCACGTCCGGCTTTTGCGGCACAAACCGTCCGCCCAAGGAAGATCGGTTTTGAGACGGTGCCGCCCACGCGATGCGACTCGTTCTACATCGAGAGTCCTGAGTTCCCTCGCCCCCATTTTGGGGGAGAGGAGACGTCCGCAGAGTCTCATGGCATCTGGATCTATCGTTCCAGTACCCGTATTTCGGGGCGGTATTGAACACTCAGCGGAGGAGTTGATTCCCCCCTTCAGGGGGGCAAGATCGGAAGAGCGTCGTGTAGGGAAAGAGTGTAGATCTCGGTGGTC
>CALBZH010000572.1 GCA_937889795.1 uncultured Syntrophobacteraceae bacterium
TGATGACCCAGGGGGGCCTGTACGAAGAGCTCGAGGAGCTCGAGCGGCATCTCGCCGAGTACGAGCAGGCAAAGATCACGGAACGGGGCCGCGCGCACAGCCTGGAGCACCTGATCCTGGATCTTCTCGAAAAAACCAATCTCAAGCAGGAGATCCGGCTCACGGACGACATGCCCTTCGACGACGTCGCCAAGGCCACCCACGAAGCCCTGAGCCGCATCCGAAACACGCAGGTCCAGGACGGCATGCACATCTTCGGAGAGCTTCCCGAGGGTGAAAGCCGCGTCGCGTTCATCAATTCCGTCGTCCGCTACGACGCGGGCCAGGACGTGTCGCTGCGCAAGCTCATCTGCAAGTCCATGGGACTCGAGCTGCAGCAGCTCATGAAGGACCAGGGCGCCGTGCACCCGGACTATCGCATGAGCCACGGGCAGCTGCTGGAAGAGATCGACACGATGAGCAAGCTTGTGATCGGCGAGATTCTCGACTCCACCAACGGCGGCCTGCGCAAACGCTTCATCGAAATCCTGGGGGAGCGGCTCCGGGCGGATGTCTTGGACGACGAGCTGGAGCTGATCCGCGGGAAAGTGCTCGACCTCGATTTTCGCATCGGGGAATCGCGGGAGATCGAGGCGTTGCTGCACGGCTTCGACGGCGGCTACATTCCGGCCGGGCCTTCTGGGCTGGTCACCCGAGGGCGGGACGACGTGCTCCCCACCGGCCGGAACTTCTTCTCGCTCGATCCCCAGCGGGTTCCCACCAAGGCGGCGTTCCAGGTGGGCGAGCGGCTGGCTCAGTCGGTCATTGAAAAGCACCAGCGCGAGGAAGGAAAATTCCCGGAGAACGTGGCCATCTTCTGGATGTGCACGGACATCATGTGGTCCGACGGCGAAGGCATGGCCCAGATCTTTTCATTGCTGGGGGTGAGACCGACGTGGCTTTCCAACGGACGGGTGAACGGATTCGAGATCATCCCCCTCGAAGAGCTGGGGCGTCCGCGCGTGGACGTCACCATCCGGGTGTCGGGAATCACCCGGGACAACTTCCCCAACTGCGTGGAGCTCATGGACGAAGCCGTGCAGGCCGTGGCGGCGCTCGACGAGCCCCTCGATATGAACTTCGTGCGCAAGCACACCCTCGAGCAGCTCGAGGCCGAAGGCCAGGATCCCGCCAACAAGGAAGTCTGGCGCAAGGCCACCTACCGGGTGTTCTCCGCCAAGCCGGGCACCTACATGGCCGGGGTGAATCTGGCCGTCTACGCGTCCGCGTGGAAGGACGAGGCGGACCTCGCGGACATCTTCGTCTATTGGAACGGCTACGCGTACGGCAAGGGCGTCTTCGGCGAGGAATCCCAGAAGCAGCTCATCCACAGTCTGAAGAGCGTGGACATCACCTTCAACAAGGTGGTGACCGATGAATCCGACCTCTTCAACTGCTGCTGCTACTTCGGCACCCACGGCGGCATGACGGCCGCCGCCCGGTCGATTTCGGGTCGGGAGGTGCGGACTTACTACGGCGACACCCGGGAGCCGGAGAACGTCGAGGTCCGGGACTTGGCCGACGAAGTCCGGCGGGTCGTGCGCACCAAGCTCCTCAACCCGCGCTGGATCGACGGCATGAAGCGCCACGGCTACAAGGGGGCCGGCGACATCTCCAAGCGGGTCGGCCGGGTCTATGGCTGGGAGTCGACGACGCAGGAGGTGGACGACTGGATCTTCGACGACATCGCCAAGACCTTCGTGCTCGACGAGGAGAATCGGGAATTCTTCGAGGAGAACAACCCCTGGGCCCTGGAGGAGATCGGCAGGCGACTCCTCGAGGCCTTCGAGCGGGGACTCTGGAACGCCGACCCCAACGTCCTGGAAGAGCTGAAGAACCACTACTTGGAGATCGAGGGCTGGATCGAGGACCGCATGGGAGACGTCACCGGCGACTTCCAGGGCGGCTCGGTGGACATCCTGACCACCGAAGACGTCGAGAACTGGGGCGCCATGATGAGCGAGGTCAAGCAGAAGCTGGGTGCGCTGAGGGCCACCAAGCCGGCGTAAGGTCACTTTGGCGTGGCCGTAGTCGACCGCCAATGTTGTTGATTTAAGGAATGCAATTCCCCCATTGAGGGGGGCGGGGGGGTGTTTTCGATGGAGCTCCAAGCCCTTTACACCCCCCAAAAGCCCTCAAGGGGGGAATCTGTAACATCTGCGCCAATTATGAACAGCATTGTGGTCGACCGTCCCCGAGCGATTCCGGGCATCACACGGAGGAGAAGTAATGAAGGCGTTGATCATTCATTTCTCGCAGACGGGAAATACACGCAAGATTGCCGAATGCATCCACCAGGGCATCCTGGACGCCGGGGGGGCTTGCGACATGAAGCCGATGCGCGAGGTGGAGACGGGAATCGTGGGCCATTATGACGTGGTGGGGATAGGGGCTCCGGTCTTTTATTACAAGGAGCCCTTCAACGTCACGGATTTCATCAACGCACTCCCCGACCTTCATGAACAGCCCTGGTTTGTCTTCTGTACCCATGGAAATGTCATTGGAAACTTCTTTCCATCCATGACGGAAATACTCAGGAAGCGAGGAGCTCGCGTCATTGGATATTACAATTCCTATGCCGATATCACGGTCCCGTTTTATCCAAGACACAGCTATACCTCAGGGCACCCCGATTTATACGATCTCGAAAAAGCAAAATTATTCGGAAGCAACATGATCAAGATCATGAAAGAACTAATCGCTCACCAGCATGATGCCATTGACGAATCTTTTCCTATCTCTTCCGAGGAATGGATTCTAGACAGCCACCGATTGACACGGGAAGCGTTGAAAGTAAACCTTCCGAAATTGAATCTTAACCGCGATACCTGTATTCTATGCGGGGAATGCCAAGATGAATGTCCTGTTCAAGGCATTGATGTCAATGCTGAGCCACCCCGTATTCAGGATCCCTGCATCTATTGCTTCCGGTGCGTCAATGTTTGCCCTACGCTTTCCATTCAAGGCGATTGGGACTTCATGGTGCGTATGGCTCCCGCAAACTACGAGCGGTACAAGAAGGAGCTCGACAAGGCTGCCGCGCGCGGCGAATTCCGATGGTTGATGGATCCCGAAACCCTCGATCTCGGCATGCCGTTCCACAAGCAGCGGGAGCGTGAGCTGGGGACGACGCCGGAACAGAAGGACGACCTCGAAAAATGACTCGGCCAGAGACTGCATTGCAGCATCGTTTCAAGGGGGTCACGGCTGTCATCTTCGTTTGCCTGGCACTGCTGATCGTCCGGGAGCCCGCGAGGGCAGCCGAGCCCCAAGCCGCTTTCACACTCATCGATGCGCTGGGCAACACGGTGAAAGTGCCCTCGCCGGCCCGGCGCATCGTGGTGACCAACGGCGATGCGGCGGAGATTCTCTGTGCGCTGGGCGCGGGGGACCGCATCGTCGGCGTCACGGACCACATCGTTGAATCCGGCGCCGATTTGCTCCCGCGGCTCAAGGGACGACCCGTCGTCGGGTCGTCCCAGACGCCGAGCGTCGAGCGAATCATCGAGCTGCAGCCCGACCTGGTCATCGCCTATGAAATGTGGATGTCGCGGGAGGCCTTCGAAGCCAAGCTCAACCCCGTCGGCATCCCGGTGATTCGGCTCTATTGCTACCGGTTGGAGCACCTTGAATCCGACATCCGGGTGCTCGGGAAGATCGCCGGAAATGAAGCGAAGGCGGAAGAGTACGTGCAGCACTTCAGAAAGGTCCTGGACGACGTGGAAAAGCGGCTGGCGGGACTGTCGAAGAAGACCCGCGTCTACGCCGAATCCTACCGGGATTATTCGACGGTCGCCCGCAAATCCGGGGCGGATACGCTCCTCGAGGCTGCGGGCGTCGACAACATCGCCTTGTCGCAGCCCGTCCCCTTTCCCAGCATCACGCCCGAGTGGGTCGTGGATCAGAACCCCGACGTGATCCTCAAGGCCTCGAGCTCCGTGTGGCTCAAGATGGGGTATGGAATCACGGATGTCGACGCCGTCCGGGCCTTTCGGGAGGGGCTCATGAATCGGCCCGCGTGGAGCCGGATCGATGCGGTGAAGCAAGGCCGGGTCTTTCTCCTGTCGAACGAAATCTGGACGGGGCCCCGGGCGCCCGTCGGAATCCTCACCATCGCCAAGTGGTGCTATCCCGACCGCTTCCAGGACATCGACCCGCAAACGGTGCACCGAGAGTGGCTGCTCAAGTGGCACGGGAGAGAGCTGAAGGGGATTTATGTCTACCCTTGAGAGCGGGCACACCGCAGCGACCAATCTCGCCTATTACCGGGAATCCCTTGCCGGCAAGACGCTTTGCATCGTCGTGCTGCTGATGGCTCTGATCACGGTGGCGGTGCTTGCGCTCATCCTGGGGGCGGCCAGCATCGGGCCCCGTGAGCTGGTCGAGATCCTGTCCGGGGATTTTACGGGAGCGAATGCGACCACGAAAGCCCACATCCTCTTTTCCATCCGCGTTCCCC